>JAFANL010000194.1 GCA_019232735.1 Aquitalea sp.
GGCAGAATGACGCCAACCGATTTCTTGCTACCATCCGCCAGCACGATATTGTGGCTGACACACTTGCCATCAAAATACACATTGGCGCGCTTGCTCACGCTGACATTGTCAAACTGATCCATCTTCATCCCTTGCTGTTGTTGTTGGTCATGCTGTCAAAGAGCGGCTAGCATACCCCAAACGCTCCATCCGGCAAGATACAAGAATGCGTCGCCTACAGGCAAAAAGGCGCAAACCCCGCTGGCATACTCGTAATACCAGCTTAAACTGGGCCTGACAGCAAACACGCCGCCGACAAGACCGAACAGAGGAGCAAAGGCATATGGCAATCATTCGAGGCTACGGCCTGATTCTGGCCGCCGCCCTGCTCAGCGGCTGCACCACCATGGCAGACCGCCTGCAAGGCAGCATCACGCCACCACCAGGCTATGGCTACGCCATCATTTCATTGACCGCGCGCGCTTTCGATCAGGACTCCGCCACCGCCGGCATTCATATTGCCGACAGCACCGGCGCAATTGTGGCCAATGGCCGTGCCAGCATGAACGTGGACACCGTATTTGGCGAAGAAGGCATGAGCCCGACCGATGGCCGCCTGCAACTGCTTGCCCTGCCAGCCGGCCACTACCAACTGACCGATGCCTGGGGCAACTGGGAAGAGGAATCCGGCTGGGGCAACCAGTGGCACTCCACCCGCCAGCCGATACACGCCGACTTTGACATCAGTGCAGGTAGCAGCGTTTATCTGGGCGAAGTCTTTTTAGATTTGTCATTACGCCCGGAAGTCCGGCTAAGCAACCAGCAAAAGCGGGATTTCGGCCACATGCGCCGCGTATGGAAGGTACAGGATTTGTCGTCGGTACAGATCAGGCCATTGCAACTACCTGTTGCAGAACATCCGGCCACACCCTAGATCCTTGCCGAAGGCTAGACCAGCCGCGAAGTCCACAAGCGGGTGAGATAGGCCGGATTGACGGCAGCACTGGCGGCTGCCACCGGCTCCAGCACCTTGTATTGCGCCAGCCGGGTATCACGCAGCAGCACATCCGCATAGGGCGGCCCGTCCAGCTTGCGTAGCGCCGCCACCCGCGGCTGGTTGGCTTTTTCTCCCCCATGCGTGACCACGGCAATTTCGTGGCTCGCCAGACGGACAAAACTGCCAGGCGGGTAAATGCCCACTTCCTTGATCAACAGGGACACCAGCTGCGCGTCGTACTGCCCCAGCTCGCCACGGAACAGACTGGCCATGACCTGGGCCGGCAAGGTGGCACCATCCAGCTGCTCGCACAACACATCAAGCAGCCCCAGCAAGCGCGCGTCCGGATGAATGTCCGCTTGCCGCAAACCTTGCGGATAACCCTGACCATCATCCTGCTCATGATGCGTCTGCACCAGCAAATGCCAATGCTCGTCCAGCACACCCGCCTCACGCAGAATGGCTGACCCCAGCGCAGGATGGGCAAACAATTCCTCCTGCTGCGCCAAGGAGAGCGGCTGCTTTTGCGTTGCCAGCTGATTAAGCAATTGCGCCACGGCAATATTCATCGACAGCCCGGCACACACCAGACTGCGCAGCCGCTCAGGCTCCAGAGCCTGCCGCCGCCCCAGCAAGGCCAACAAGGTAGCCACCTTCAGGCTATGCGACTTGACCGACACCAGAAACAGCGAGGCCAGCATGCCATCCCGAAAGCGCTGCGTCAGTGCCAGCAGCTCGTCCGCCATTTCCTCCAGCCGGCCACCCAAGCCCGGCACGGACAGGCCATGCAACATCAAGGCCTCCAGTCGGGCCGCCATGAAGCCTACTTCCACCAACGGATTCTTTGGCGCCACCGCCACGGCTTCACGTTCGCGCTGGGCTGCGCGATCCAGCCGCTCCCGCTCCAGTCGGACAGCCACTTCATCGGCATCGCCATGCGCCACATCCACCAACCGCGCCCGCTGCTCTGGTGTCAGCACATAATGCCCCTTGCGCAGCAGCAGGAAGCCATTCTTGGCATAGACATCAACAGGCAGCTGCTGACCTACACGCAGGAAGCTGGCGGGAAGTTTGGTCTTGGATGTTGGCTGGGACATGGCGCAGGCAGGGAAACCCGATCTAGACTGTAGTTTAGTCAAAGGCAAGCAGCCTGCCAAAACAGGCAGGGCAGACCACCCACTTGAGCGGCATTGTCGCCAGACTCGCGGCAAACCACAAGCTCACACCTACCGAAGCTGGCACAACCTCACAGGAGCATGTCGACATGGAACCCACCACCCCACCGCGCCGCGACTTCCTCAAGCAAGCACTGTCTGTCGGCTTCGCACTGGCAGTGCAGCCGGTTGCCGCCAGCGCCATCTTTACCGACAGCCAATCCCTGAGTACCGGCAATCTGAGCATCCCCGTCAAAGGGGGCGCATTGCCACTTTACTTTGCCCTCCCCGCCGCCAGCAAAACACCGCGCCCCGTGGTGCTGGTGGTACAGGAGATTTTTGGCGTGCACGAGCACATCCGTGATATCTGCCGGCGCCTGGCCAAGCTGGGTTATCTGGCGGTAGCGCCCGAACTGTATTTCCGCCAGGGCAACCCGGCCACCAGCACCGACATCAACAGCCTGCTGCGCGACATCGTCAGCAAGGTGCCGGATGAACAAGTGATGCAGGATCTGGATGCCACGGCCGACTGGGCCGCCGCCAATGGCGGCGATGGCCAACGCATCGCCATCACCGGCTTTTGCTGGGGTGGGCGCATCTGCTGGCTGTACGCCAGCCACAATCCGCACATCAAGACTGGCATTGCCTGGTATGGCAAGCTGGTGGGAGACCACACCCCGTTGACCCCCTCCCAGCCTGTGGATCTGGCCAGCAACCTGGCCGTCCCCGTACTCGGGCTGTATGGCGGACAGGATGACAGCATTCCGGCCGATACCGTGGAGCGCATGCGGCAGGAACTGGCACGTGGCCACAGCACCTCGCAGATCGTGGTCTACCCCGAAGCTGGCCATGCTTTCAATGCCGACTACCGGCCCTCTTATAATGCAGCCGCCGCCCAGGACGGCTGGAGGCGACTGCAAGACTGGCTGAACCAGCACGGTATGGCGGCGCGCTAAACCCCAGCATTACCTGGCAGCCGGACAGGCCGCACTAGGCGGCCTGCTCCAGCATGCGACGAATCACCTGATTGAAAGGATCAAGCCAGGCGCGCTCAAATTGATGATCGGCTGCATTCAGCTCAGCCGCAGCGCGCAGCATGGAGCGGCGCTGACCGCGATGCGCGTGCTTGAGCATGACCGACTCAAAAGCATCCACCAACGCCAGAATCCGCGCCCCGGGACAGATTTCCCCACCAACCAGGCCATACGGATAACCCTCGCCATCCGGGCTTTCATGGTGCTGCAGCACCATCAGCGTAGCCTCCTCCCATCCCGGCATGCGGCCGAGCAGGCCCGCCACCCAGGCTGGATGCAAGGCCATCAGCCGGCGCGCCTCATCACTGATCTGCCCCACTTTCAGCCACACCTCCTCCGGCAGGAACATCATGCCGACATCGTGCATATACACCGCCGCTTCCAGCTGTTCGGCATCCACCCACCCCCCACCCTGACGATTCAACTCCAGCGCCAGCTTGAGATTGCGGCCGGTCCGGCCGACGAACTCGGGCAGACGTTGCTCCAGCTGCATCGCCAGGGTGCGAAACAGCAACAAGTCCTGCTGACGCACCTGCAAACCAGACTTGCCCCCCTCGGCCACGGCAGGAGCCTCGCTCTTGCCCTGCACGCCAACCATGGCCGACACCAGCCGGGAACAGGTGGCCAGCACCGATGCCCGCGGCAGGGTCTCCAGTGAACACAAGGCTTCCAGCAGCGTCTGCATCTGGGCCACATCCACCGAGCGGGCACCAGCTACCTGTGCCATCACCAGCTCGATGCGATCCAGCACCAGCATCAGCACATCGCCCATCACCTCCTGGTATTCCAGTTCGCCACTTCGCAAACGCCCCAGCAAACCTTCCAGCGCATGCACATAAGGCACGACAAACATCACCCGGCACAGGCCGGCATCGCCCTTGATGGTATGCACCAGGCGAAACAGATCACCAATCAACGCCGGCGAACGTGGCTGCTGGCTTAGTTGGCTGGCTAGCTTCTCGATTTGTGGTGCGTAGTCGGACAGTACATCGCGCAAATCCTGAAACCCTTCCGGATCTTCACGTACAAATTGCAGCTGCACTTCATCACTCATGACTGGCTCACCGGGTGACAGATGGTGTTTGCACTATAAATCATCCGCCGTCATGCGGTGCAGCTGAATCCCGTCCCGCAAGCTGCGCTGGCAGGCGTATCATCAGCAACCTTCCCCCCACCGGAGCCCGCCAGTGAATGCCTCTTTTGCCGTACTGCAAAAACAGATCGATTTCATCCTGGAAGTCGACAAGCTCAAGTCCGTACTACGCAAGACCAAGCCTGTCGGGCTGGATCGCTACGAAAACTCTGCCGAACACAGCTGGCAAGCCGCCCTGCTGGCGCTCAGCATGGCCGAACACGCCCCCGAAGCGCTGGACATCGACAAAGTCATCCGCATGATGCTGATTCACGATCTGGGTGAAATCGACACCGGCGATGAAATCGTCTACGCCGCCACCGATAATGCCGCCCGCGAAGCAGAGGAGCTGGCTGCCATTCGCCGCATCTGTGGCTTGCTGCCAGGCCAGCAGGCAGCGGAACTGGTGGCGCTCTGGCAGGAGTTTGAAGCCAGGGTCAGCCCGGAAGCCCGCTTTGCCCGTGCCATGGACCGCCTGATGCCCATCTTGCTCAATCTGAACCGCCAGGGTCAGAGCTGGCGTGAAAACGGCATCAGCAAACAGCAGGTCCTGACCATGGCCGTCAGCAAGGTCAGCGACGGCTGCCCGCTGGCTGGCCAATGGCTGGAGCAGGCATTGGAAAATGCCGAACAACAGGGATTTTTTGGCAGTTAACCCGAAAAACACCCGGCAAAAACCACTTGGTACGTAGTGTTTTTCAGGCTGTGATCACAAGATCAGCCCAAAAAGCGCAGAAAGTGCTTGCCAATATGAAGAACAATGGGCAGTATGCCTGCCTGCAGGATGCTCAAGTTGTGGATGTGTAGTTGTCGTAGTGGCATTTAGTCCGTACCTCAGTCGCCATTTCCCTTGAACTTCATGCGTTTTATCAACTTGCTCGTTTTGAGGATAAACAAAATGGC
>JAFANL010000137.1 GCA_019232735.1 Aquitalea sp.
GCCGCTGCCAGCGCGGAAGGTGGCCTCGGTCCAGCTGAGATTGGCATTCAGCTCCCATTGCGGAGTCACATGCCAGCGACCTTCCAGCTCCAATCCCTGATGACGCGTGGGTGCCAGATTGGCGTTGGCACCGCTACCGTTGTTGGCAAAAGAATTGTAAGCAATCTCATTATTCAGGTCGCTACGGAACAAGGCCGCTTTGACACTGGCCTGCGCGGTCTTCCACTCCACCCCCACTTCAGCATCGTGTGATTGCTGCGGCAACAACACGGCCCCACCGGTGTAGGTCGCCTCATCAGCATTGGCCAGACGGAAACTCTGCCCCCAGTGACCATAAACCGACCAGGTCGCGGACAAATCCTGCTTCAGGCCAAGCAACCAGGAATGCAAGGTGGCATCCAGCGCCGGAATGGAACTTCCAGGCTGATTGATCACATCATTCACATCCTGCTGGCGGGCACCCAATGTCAGCGCCCCACCCTCCCAAGGCTTGAACAGACTGTCGGCAAACCAGCCTTGGTGACGTTGCGTGGTGCTGTAGCTGGAGCTGTTCTGCACATTGGCCGTACTATTCAGCCAGTCGGTACCCACCGTCACGCTATGCTGGGCAAAGGGCAGCTTGTAACGCAGGCTGGCATTGTTTTCGCTCAACTGGCGCGCGTCTGTATCTCCATAAGAAACATAATCGCTATAAGTATTCTTGCTGCGATGGGAAACATCACCATACAAGGTACCTGGCCCCACGTCCTGGCTGAATGAGGCCCCGGTCGTGGAACTACTGGTCTCCATGAAGTCATGGGGCGAACTGCTGGCTGTCGGGCTGGTCGCCAGCGGATTTTTGCCATTGGCAGGATCTGCCGTCAGCGAGCCGGGCAGATGCAAACCTTGCGAGCTGGTATTGGCAAACAGCTTGATATTGCCGCCATCATGCTGGTAAGTCAGCGTCAGGCCACCGTTATCATCCCGCTCCTGATTGTTCTGGCGATAGTTATCGGTTTTCATGGTGTGGGCATAGGCATCTACCGACACCCCGGCGCTGCTGCCTGCATGCAGGTCGGCATCCAGCTGGCGCAGATCATAGCTGCCACTGGTCATGCTGATACTGCCGCTGACGCCTTCCCTGACGCCGGACTTGGTGATGATATTGATCACCCCGCCGGTGGCACCACTCCCATAGGCCACGCTACCGATACCGCGCACCACCTCGATCCGCTCGATATTGCTCAGTGCTACCGCACTGAGATTGGGGGCGGACAGGTCATTGTTATTTTGCCGCACACCATCCACCAGAATCAGCGTATTGCTGATGCCGGTCATGCCGAAACCACGCAAATCCACCGCGGCGGCACTGGCAGCGCCCGTGCTGTTGAACACATGCACACCGGCCAATTGCGACAATACGTCCTGCACCGTTGTGGCCGGGCTGTTGGCAATTTGCGCGGCGCTGACGACGGTGACATTGGCGGGCAAAGTCGCGATAGCGGCAGGCACGCGACTGGCCGTGACCACCACCTCGTCGCCCTGGAATTGCGGCAAATCATCCGCCAGCACCAATCCGGCCCAGCCCATGGACACCAGCATGGCGAGTTGTTGAGGTTTGAACATGAAACACACTCCCTGAAAGTGAACGGATGCTTTTGCAACAGCGCAAAAGCCATCAGGAGTGCGAAGAGGACGGCTGTCGCCGCTTGAATACAAGGCATGCAGCACGGCAACTGGGCCGGTACTGTGGTCTGCAAGATCGCCTCCCCGCGATACTCCAGCACCTGAGGCCGCGCTGACGGCCACAGGCGACAGGCCGGTCTCCGGGCTCGATCTTGTAGCTGCGCGCCTTCCCGTTGTCTGGAACAGTGGCGATTGCGCAGCCCGGGCCTTGCGGCCAGACCTTACCGTTGCGGGGGCAGCGCCGGTCTTGCACCGGCTTCCCGTTTCATCCGGGCGGCAAAGCCCGGACACCTGTCAAGTCGTGATTATAGTGAAAAAACCGACAAAACAGTCATATCAGCGGCGATTTGTATCGATTATCGTCAATAAATGTCAAAAGCATAATAGCAAGCTGCTTGCCCCTTAGCCCCCCTTGTCTTAGAGTCCCGCTCTAGCCCCCCACGCCAACTCTAGAGAACTTTGCATCATGACCAAGGCCATTGCCCTCCCCGCTCACGCTTCTTATCAGGCCGCCCTGCAACACCAGAATGCGCTGACCAAACCAGCCGGTAGTCTGGGTGTACTGGAAACCGTGGCCTGCCGCTTTGCCGCCTGGCAGGGCCAGACCATCCCGGCCGCACTGCAAGCCGCCATTACCGTGTTTGCCGGTGACCATGGCGTCACGGCTGAAGGGGTATCCGCCTACCCTTCCGTGGTAACGGGTGAGATGGTGAAGAACTTTGCCGCCGGCGGGGCGGCCATCTGCGTACTGGCACGTGCCATTTCCGCCCGACTGGAAGTTGTGGATGTGGGGGTACTGAATCCGCTGCCGGAACTGCCCATCGTGCATGCCAAGGTTGCCGCCGGCACCGCCAACCTGGCGGTAGAAGCCGCCATGAGCCGTCAGCAGG
The DNA here is from genome assembly GCA_019232735.1 of Aquitalea sp. Taxonomy (GTDB): domain Bacteria; phylum Pseudomonadota; class Gammaproteobacteria; order Burkholderiales; family Chromobacteriaceae; genus Aquitalea. The sequence continues at coordinate 2,556 of JAFANL010000137.1, forward strand.
CAGAAGCAGCACTGGAAGTGGGCCGCGCAGCCGCCCGCCGTGCGGTAGAAAACGGGGCCAATCTGCTGATTGCCGGCGACATGGGCATTGGCAACACCACCCCGTCGGCGGCACTGATCTGTCGCCTGGCCAAGCAGGATGTTGACCTGATCGTCGGTCGTGGCACCGGCATCGACGACGCCGGACTCGCCAACAAACGCCGCGTGGTGCAACAGGCTCTGGATCGCCTGCAAGCACAACAACTGGACGGCGTGGGCGTGCTGGCAGAATTGGGCGGGCTGGAAATTGCCGCCATGGCTGGTTTCTATCTGGAAGGCGCCGCGCTGGGCGTGCCGTCGCTGGTTGACGGCTTCATTGCCAGCGCCGCCGCACTGGCTGCCCGCGCCATCGACCCGGCCGTGGCCGCCTGGCTGCTGGCCAGCCATCGCTCGGAAGAAACCGGCCACCGGCTGACACTGGCCGCATTGGGACTGGAGCCGCTGGTCGAGCTGGGCATGCGACTGGGCGAAGGCTCAGGCGCGGCCACTTGCGTGCCGCTGCTGCAACTGGCCATCAAACTGCATGCCGAAATGGCCACCTTTGCCCAAGCCGGAGTCACGGAGAAGGACTGATGAACCCGTATACGCTGACCCTGCTGCGCCATGGCGAGATCGATCATGACGGCCGGCTGATCGGCCGTACCGACCTGCCGCTGAATGATTTGGGCTGCGAACAGATGGCCCGCAGCTGGCAGCGGTTGAATCAGTTGGCCCCGGTCACCAGCATGGCCACCTCGCCCTTGCAGCGCTGCCGTGAATTCGCCGTGCATCAGGCCTTGCACGGCTCGCTGCCGCTGAAGGTCGATGAGCGCTTTGCCGAGTTCGACTTTGGCGACTGGGATGGCATGTCGCGCGACATCCTGTCCGGTCAGCAGCCGGACTGGGGTCGCCGCGTGGCCGAAGGCGCGCTGATCCCACCGGGCGGCGAGAGTTACGCCGTGTTCCGCACCCGGGTGCTGACCGGCTTTGCCGACTGGATGCAGACCGCACGTGGCAGCCACCGGGTTCTGGTCTGCCACGGCGGGGTGATTACGGCCCTGCTGGCGGAACTGCTGGGCACCGAGTTTGCCGTGGCCAAGCTGATGACGGTACAGCGCGGCGGCTTTGCCCAGCTCTCCATGCTGGAAGGCCACCCTGCCTACCTGATGCATCTGGAAAGCCCTGGCGAAGCATGAAGCCAACTGCCGAGATACCACCTATCCGCTGGTGGCAGGGGCTGATTCTGGCTATCCAGTTTCTGACCCGCCTGCCCACGCCACAACTGCAGACCTTTCATCCACAATGGCTGGCGGCCAGCGCCCGCTGGTTCGCCCCGGTCGGCCTGCTGCTGGGTAGTTTGCTGTGGCTGGCTGTCCGGCTGGGCGCGCTACATGACCCATGGCTGGGCGCGCTGGCCGGTCTGCTGCTGTGGATCAGTGTAACGGGCGGCCTGCATCTGGATGGCCTGGCCGATCTGAGTGATGCCATGGGGGCCGCCCATCGTTCGCGTGAGCGCTTCTTCGAGGTACTGAAGGACCCGCACGTTGGCAGTTTTGGTGTCATCGCCCTGGTCATGGCAATCTGCAGCAAGCTGGTCCTGCTGATGCTGCTGGCACAGCAGGGAAGCCACCTGGCCGGCCTGCTGCTGATTCCAGCCTGGGCACGGCTGTTTGCACCGTTCTGGTCCGCCACCCTGCCGGCACTGGCTCCCGGCAGCGGCGAGCGCTTTGCCTGGCAACCACCGTGGGCGACGCAAGGCGTCAGCCTGCTGGCCTTGCTGGGCCTGTCTGCCTGGCTGGCCCCCAGCCTGCTGTCTGCGCCCTTGGCCGGCCTGCTGTGGTGGGGCTATCTCAAGCACAAGCTGGGCGGCATGACCGGTGATTGTCTGGGTGCCGGCATCGAGGTGTGTGAAATCCTGCTGCTGGGCTTGCTGCTGACGCCTTCGGTCTTCCCTGGCTGACTGTCAAAGACCTGCCACCGTTTTGTCACTGCGTGGTGATCTTGTTTGCGCATACTGCCAGCATCTGCCTGATGGAGCTGGCGATGACCGATCTGGACATCTCGCACGACCCGGCCCGGCTGGACCGGGACATGATCTTGCACTTCCTCACCGAACAGGCCCACTGGGCCGCCGGCATGGATGCCGCGCTACTGGAGCGGGCCATTCGCCACTCGCTGGTGATCGGCGCCTATGATCAGGGCCGGCAGATCGGCTTTGCCCGCGTGGTGACCGACTACGCCAGCTTTGCCTATCTGTCCGACGTTTTTGTCCTGCCGGAGTGGCGTGGCCGCAAAGTGGGACAGGCCATGATCAATGCCGCCATCGCCCACCCGCAGTTACAGCAATTGCGCCGCTTTCTGCTGGTTTCACGCGATGCCCGTGGCTTCTATCGCCGCCTGGGCTTCGGGCCCTTGCAGCAAGGCGAGCGCTATATGGAGCTGCGCCAAACCGCGGCCCGGCCACAATTGCTGCGCTGGCCCTTCATTCTGCGTCGCCAGCACGATGAAGGGCCACGCGCCAGCGCCTGATCAGGGCAATAGCTCCGCTCGCGCACCGGCATGCTGCTTGACCAGCGGCCACGGCAATACACTCCAGGCCGGGTATTCGCAGGCGCGCGCCACGCGGGCAAAGGACGGCCCCAGATACAGTCCCTGCGGCGTGGCATACCAGCTGACAAACTGCCACACCTGCGGATCACGATAATTGCAGTCATCATCCTGGCCTGGCTGGCTGTCGGTCGGGTACAACCGGGCCATGGTGTGCGCCAGCCACGGGGCCTGTACATTTTCTTCATACTGGAAATCCGTGCGCTCACCACCGGGCTTGCGCGCCAGAAGCGGCTTGCCCTTGCCCAGCCACAACAGATCCTCCAGCTGTAATTCACGGCCGCTGCCCACCTCCAGGTTCAATGGATTGTCGGCAAAGTCCGGGTGTGCCCCACCGCAGTAATAGCTGGTGAAGATGCTGACACTGAACAACTTGCTGCCCAGCAGACGTGGCGTAATGGTTTGCTCGAAATCGGCACCCGCCGCCCGTACGCCGCCTAACTGGCAGTCAAAATAGCTGGCCACTTCCTGCCACTGCCGTTCCGCCAACTGTTGATTGAGCCGCTGCAAGCTGGCCTCCGGATAGCCATCCAGCACCCGGAACAGGCGGATCTTGCTCACCGGCTCCGCCCACCACTGCAGGGTATGGCCTTGCACCCGCTCGCGCTTGCCTGCCTTGAGCGGCAAATCCACCATGCGCACATAGTCGTAACCGGAACGCTGGCGAACCGGATGCAGCGCACTATCGCTGCTGGCCGGCCATTGTTCCCGGGCATATGGGCTGAGGCTGACCGCCAGCGCCTTGGCCGCCTTGGGGCCATGCCACTCGCCTACCCAGCCGCCGTTTTGTGGATGCAGGGTCAGGTCGCTACGTACTTCGTCATAGTGCAGATTCTCACCCAACTGCAGTGAACCATCGGCCTGCCGCTTGCCGCTGAGTGCCAGATCACGATGGTAGCGGCGGTAGAAATAACGTCCATCCACCTGACCATCAGGTTCGATAGTCAACTCCATCACCACCGCAGCATTGCCGATGTGACCCTGCAATAACTGCGGTGCAGCCTCTGCTCCCAGCGCCAGACCCAACAACAACATGGCCATTCGTTTGTGCAGCATTTCATCCCCTCTGAGCAAAACAACACCGGCCCCTGCGCCCCGGCACTGCGATGGTATTGATGGCCAGCTTACCCTGTGCCGGGCAGCGGCCGTCTTTTTGTTGCGCAGCAGACACAATATGTCACCGCTCAGGCGGACGGCAGCAATGGCAGTGACTTTACGCTGATCACAGGCCGTTGCCACGTCCACCGCGTCCATGCCGACAAGGCTGAGACACCCTGGCTGCGCACATGTGCTGCGGGGCCTGGCGGGGGACCGTATCAGCGTCCTGAATGATCGCGGTCACACCCCATCACCAAGGAAAAGTACGCCAACATTGCCACGCCACATTCCATGACAAAGGAGTAACACTTAGAATCAATGAGCGATCCACCATTGCCATCCACCTTGCTGGC
>JAFANL010000062.1 GCA_019232735.1 Aquitalea sp.
GTCGGCCCTGCCCGGCGACCTGAAAACCCGCATGGAAGAACTGGAAAAGCAGATTCTGCGCGAAACCCTCACCCGGCTGCGCTGGAACAAGACCCGCGCCGCCGCAGAGCTGGGGCTGTCCCGCGTAGGCCTGCGCAACAAGCTGACCCGCTATGGCCTGGAAAAATAAGCGCCTGCTGTGGCTGCAATCCGGTGGCTGCGGCGGCTGTACCCTGTCGCTGCTGAACACCGAAGCCCCCAGTCTGTTCACCACACTGGCCGATATCGGCATTGAGCTGATCTGGCATCCCAGCTTTGCCGAGCAAAGCCTGGATGAGGCGATGCAACTGCTGCAAAGACTGGCCGATGGCAGCGAGCCACTGGACATGCTGTGCCTGGAAGGCGCGGTGATGACCGGCGCGGCCGGCCGTTTCCATCTGCTGCCGGATGGTCAGTCCATGAGCACACTAATTGAACAGCTGGCGCGCCGTGCCGGCCAAGTCATCGCCGTGGGCACATGCGCGGCCTATGGCGGCATCAGTGCCGCTGGCGACAACCTCACCGGCGCCACCGGCCTGAACCACAGCGGTAACCACCCCGGTGGACTGCTGGGTGCGGATTTTCATGCCGCTGGCGGCCTGCCGGTGGTGAATATTTCCGGCTGTCCCACCCATCCGGGCTGGGTGCTGGAAACCCTGGCCTTGCTGGCCAGTGACAGCCTACAGGCTGCCGACCTCGACCCGCTGGGCCGGCCACGCTTTTACGCCGACAAGCTGGTGCACCATGGCTGCGACAAGAACGAGTTTTACGAATTCAAGGCCAGCGCCACTGCCCCCGGCCAGATGGGCTGCCTGATGGAACATGTGGGCTGCAAGGGCACCCAGGCGCATGCCGACTGCAATAGCCGTGGCTGGAATGGCGAAGGCTCCTGCCTGACGGGCGGTTACCCCTGCATCAATTGCACCGCACCGGATTTTGCCGACCCCGGTCATGGCTTCTTCAGTACGCCGCAGGTAGCCGGCTTCCCGGTCGGCTTGCCCACCGACATGCCCAAGGCCTGGTTCGTCGCCCTGTCCACGCTGTCCAAGTCCGCCACCCCGGCACGGGTACGCCAGAACGCAGTACAGGACCGCATTATCGTGCCGCCCTCCTTACCGAAAAAGAACAAAGCATGAGCCGCCGCATTCTGGGTCCGTTCAACCGTGTCGAGGGCGACCTCAACATCACACTGGACTTTGCCGACGGCAAGGTCAGCGCCGCGCGGGTCACCGCCCCGCTGTTCCGTGGCTTTGAACGGATACTGCTAGGGCGCGAAGCGCTGGATGCCCTGGCCATCGTGCCGCGCATCTGTGGCATCTGTTCAGTATCGCAATCAGTGGCCGCCGCCCATGCCCTGTCCAGCCTGTACGGCATCAACCCGCCGCCCAATGGTCAGCGGGTGCTGAACCTGATCCATGCAGTGGAAAACATTGCCGATCATCTCAGCCATTTCTACCTGTTTTTCATGCCGGACTTTGCCCGTGCCGACTACCAGCAGCAGCCCTGGCATGCCGCTACCCTGGCCCGTTTCCAGGCCCAGCGCGGCAGCGCCATCGCCCCCATGCTGGAAGCCCGTGCCTTGCTGATGCGCTTCATGGGCAGCCTGGCCGGCCACTGGCCGCATACCCTGTGCCTGCAACCCGGCGGGGTCACCAAGGTGGTCAGCGCCGCCGAACGGGTGCGCTTGCAGCAATGGCTGCGCAGCTTCCGCCGCTACCTGGAGCAGCACACCTTCGGCCAGCCGCTGGAAGCCATTGCCGCATTGGACTCCCAGGCTGCGCTGGAACACTACCAGCAACAGAACCCGGATGCCGACTTCGCCTGCTTTCTGCACATTGCCGATAGCCTGCAACTGCACACACTGGGCCGCAGCTACGACCGCTTCATTGCAGCCGCCGCCTATGCCAGTGCAGAAGGCAGCTGGAGTCCGGCCGGGGTCTGGCATGGCGGTCACAGCCAGCCATTGGTACTGGATGCGATCAGCGAAGACAGCCATAGCAGCTGGCTGGCTGGCGATGGCCCGGCGGCACCGCTGCACAATGACACGGTGCCCTTGCCGGACAAAGCCGAGGGCTATAGCTGGAGCAAGGCCCCGCGCTTGGCCGGCGCGGCAGCCGAAACCGGCGCACTGGCACGTGGTTTGTTGCGCGGAGAAAACCTGCTGTGTGACATGGTGGCCCGCGATGGCGGCAATGTGCTGAGCCGGGTGGTGGCACGGCTGAGCGAAGTGGCCCGCATCGTCCCGCTGATGGAGCAGTGGCTGGCCGGACTGCAACTGGAGCAGCCCTTCCAGCATCCCTGTCCCGCCACGCCCGTGCAGCAACAGGCCATCGGCCTGACCGAAGCCGCCCGTGGCATGCTGGGACACTGGGTCACGCTGGATGCCGGCCGCATCAGCCGTTACCAGATCATTGCCCCCACCACCTGGAATTTTTCGCCCCGTGACAGCCAGGGCCTGCCCGGCCCGCTGGAAAAAGCACTGGAAGGGGTAACGGCCAGCGATCCACAGGCACTGCAGGTTCAACACATCGTCAGGAGCTTCGACCCATGCCAGGTCTGCACCACGCATTGAACGCCCCCGTCATGCTGCCGGACGACACCACGGTAGTCGGACAGGGGCTGGCGGAAGCCGCCTGGATCGAGGTCATCCAGCGCATGGACGAGGTGTATGGCGAGCTGGTGGCCTCGCAGGAAACCCTGGAAACCAAGCACCGCGAGCTGGTGGAAGCACACCACTTTACCGAAGGCGTGCTGGCGGCCATGAGCGATGTGCTGGTGGTCTGCGACACCGTCGGCAAGGTACGCCAGGTTAACCGTGCCATGCTGCAACTGACCGGCCGCCCAGAAAGCGAACTGGTCGGCTGCGAGCTGGCCGAAATGGTCCACGACCAACAGGCGCGCCAACAGATTGCCTCCTTGCTGGCCGCTGGCCGCAGCGATGTGCAGGATGTGGAAATTGCCCTGCCACGGCAGCAAGGCGAGCCCGTGCCGGTGACCTGGAATGTCAGCCCGCTTTACGATGGCGAGGGCCGCTATAGCGGCTTTGTGGCAGTGGGACGACCCATTGGTGAGCTCAAGCGTGCCTACGCCCAGCTACAGGCAGCCCACCAGGCACTCAAATCGGCGCAGGCCCAGTTGGTACAGGCGGAAAAAATGGCCTCGCTGGGCCGGCTGGTGGCCGGGGTGGCACATGAACTGAACAATCCCATCAGCTTCGTGCTAGGCAATGCCCATGCCATGGAACGCTATGCCGGCAAGCTCACCCGCTATCTGCATGCCATTCACAGCCATGATCTGTCAGCAGCCGACCAGGCCTTGCGCATTGAGCTGAAAATCGACCGTCTGATTACCGACCTGCCCTCGCTGTGTGCCGGACTGATGGAAGGGGCCGAGCGCAGCGGGCATATCGTCGATGCACTCAAACGCTTTTCCGCGGTGGAAGAAAACACCCGCCAACGGGTGGACCTGGCTGATCTCACCCAACGTGCCGTGCACTGGGTCAGCCGTGCAGCGCCTTTCCGGGTAGACATCAGCAGCCAGGGCCTGGATGCCCCGGTCTGGGTATGCGGCTCGGCCAACCAGTTGCAGCAAGTGCTGGTGAACCTGCTGCAGAATGCCTTTGACGCCATCGAAAAAACCCCGGCACCCGCCTTACAGCTCAGCCTTGCATTACCGACCGACCCGGCCGACAACATGGTAGGGCTGACAGTACATGACAACGGCCCCGGCATCAGCGACGAGGCCCTGCCGCTGATTTTTGACCCCTTCTTCACCACCAAACCGGTGGGCAAAGGCACCGGGCTGGGTCTGTCCATCAGCTATGGCATTGTCGAGCGACATGGCGGCCAGCTCAGTGCCGAGAACCATCCGGCTGGCGGTGCCTGCTTTAGCTTGCTCCTGCCTGCCTTCAAGGATTGAGCGCGGCGCAAGAAAAACGGAGTCCCCGCAGGAACGCCGTTTGTTCAGGGTGTCACTAACAGCAAAGACTCAGACCCGCTCACCCCACAGGTCGTGCTCGCTGCAATCCACGATATCCACTTCCACAAACTGGCCCACTTCCAGGCCATCTGCTTCTTCGATAAACACCAGTCCATCGATTTCCGGCGCATCGGCATAGCTACGGCAAATGGCCGTGCCTTCGTCGTCGATTTCATCCACCAGCACGGTCAGGCGCTGACCGATACGTGCTTCCAGCTTGCGGGCGCTGATTTCAGCCTGTACTTCCATGAAGCGCTCCTTGCGCGCCTCTTTCACCTCTTCCGGCACCTGGTCGGGCAAGTCGTTGGCGGTCGCGCCTTCGACAGCGGAATAGGTGAAACAGCCCACGCGGTCCAGTTCGGCTTCGCGCAGGAATTGCAGCAGTTCTTCGAAGTCTTCTTCGGTTTCGCCGGGGAAACCAACGATGAAGGTGGAGCGGATCACCAGCTGCGGGCAGATCTCGCGCCATTTCTTGATGCGGGCCAGCACATTGTCACTATTGGCCGGACGCTTCATCAGCTTCAGCACTTTCTGGCTGGCATGCTGGAAGGGAATGTCCAGATAAGGCAGGATCTTGCCATCGCGCATCAGCGGAATCACTTCATCCACATGCGGATAGGGGTAGACATAGTGCAGGCGCACCCAGATGCCGTGCTTGCCCAGCTCTTCGCACAGCTCGGTCATGCGGGTCTTGACCGGGCGGCCGTCATGGAAACCCAGCTTGTATTTCACATCCACGCCATAGGCCGAGGTGTCTTGCGAAATCACCAGCAGTTCCTTGACCCCGGCGCGGGCCAGGTTGGCCGCCTCGCGCAGGACATCATGTACCGGGCGGCTTTCCAGATCACCGCGCATGGACGGGATAATGCAGAAGGTGCAGCGGTGATTACAGCCTTCGGAAATCTTCAGATAAGCATAGTGCTTGGGCGTCAGGCGCACGCCAATATCCGGCACCAGATCAACAAAAGGATCATGCGGCTTGGGCAGGTAGTTGTGTACCGCGTCCATCACCTCGTCGGTGGCGTGCGGGCCGGTCACTGCCAGCACGGACGGGTGGGCATTCTGCACCACTCCATCCTTGGCTCCCAGGCAACCGGTGACAATCACCTTGCCGTTTTCGCTCAACGCTTCGCCAATGGCGTCCAGTGATTCGGTGACTGCCGAATCGATGAAACCACAGGTGTTGACCACCACCAGGTCAGCTCCATCGTAGGATGGGGAGATTTCATAACCCTCCGCCCGCAAACGGGTGAGGATGTGTTCGGAATCACTCTGGGCTTTGGGACAGCCGAGGGAAACCATACCGATACGAGGCGCTTTGGACATGGGGCGTGATGCAAAAAATGAAAAACGCCAGATTATACAGCGATTTGTCCAAGCACGATGCGCCGGCATCAACATCCGGCAAATCAGGTAGGATGGGACCCACTGCGCGGGTGGCCTGCTCCGTTTTTTCGTCGGCCAATCCCGCCCCCTGCCCGGCCACAAGCAGAAAAATCAGGCCGGGGCAGCCATCTTCATTCCGCTTATCCAGGAGAAGGCATGGTTCAACTTGATGGCGCGTGCCACTGCGGTACGATCACCCTGCACGTACAACTGGCCTCACCTGCCGGCAGTTACACCCCCCGCGCCTGCGACTGTGATTTCTGCAGCAAGCATGGCGCCAGTTATGTCTCTGACCCGCAAGGCAGCGTCCGGATCACCGTAGCGGAATCCGGTCGCCTAAACCGTTATCGCCAGGGCAGCCAGACCGCAGAGTTCCTGTTATGCGCCCACTGCGGCGTACTGCTTGGCGTGCAATACCAGGAAAGCGGCTTGCTTTACCTCAGCATCAACAGCCGGGTACTGGACAACAATCCGCCATTCCCACCGCCACAAAGCGCCTCTCCCAAACTGCTGTCACCGCAGGAAAAAACACAGCGCTGGAAAGCCTTGTGGTTCCGCGACTGTACGCTCCAGTTGCCAGAGCATGACACCGGCAGCCAAACAGAAAACACGGCTTGAAGCAAACCCGGCCCATCACAATCATGATGTTTTCATTATCCCGAACACCGCACCATGCCTGATACACCACGCCTGCTTGGTAACAGAATCCGCCTGCGTCCACTGGTGGCCAGCGACGCCGCCGCCTTGCTTGAAGCTGCCGCCGATGGCGAGCTGTGGAAGCTCAGCGTAACCGTGATTCCATCTGCCGACACCGTCCACACTTATATTGAAACCGCCCTGCAAGGACAGCGGGCAGGCACGGTCCTGCCCTTTGTCATCGAAGACCTGGCCAGCGGCAAGATCATCGGGTCTAGCCGTTTCTGGAAAGTGGATGGCAAAAACAGGAAGCTGGAAATCGGCAGCAGCTGGCTGGCTGCCTCCTGGCAAGGGACTTATGCCAATACCGAAGCCAAATACCTGATGCTTTGCCACGCCTTCGAGACCCTTGCTTGCGTCCGGGTGCAGTTCACCACCGATGTGCTGAACGAAACATCACGCAAGGCCATTCTCAGACTGGGCGCGGTGCAGGAAGGCATTGTGCGCAACGAGCGCATCATGCCGGATGGCAGGAAGAGGAACTCGGTACGCTTCAGCATCATTGATGAAGAATGGCCGCAAGTAAAAGCCCGTCTGGAACAGCGGCTGGCAGCAAGCTAAGACCTGCTTCGGGATCAGACACGCCCCACCCCTGCCAACAAAAAACCCGTCTTGCGACGGGTTTTCGGGAAGAAATCAGGATTTGTCAGCCTCATCCTTGCCAGGCGGCACATAGCCTGGGAAAGTGAAACTGCCGAACAGCTGCTTGGTCTGTTCCTGCATGCGGTTCTGCATCTCCAGGAACATGCCGGTACTCTGCTCCATATAGCTGGACATCACATTCTGGATGGCCGGCCCCTGTAGCTTCATGAACTCACCCCACATGCTGGAGTTGAAGATGGCCTTGTCGCCGTACATGGCGCGGGTCTGCTCCTGCAGTTTCTGCTGCATCTGACCAAACAGCTGCAGGTTCTTCTCCAGGAAGGGCCCCATCATGCCCTGCATGGCCTGACCGTAAAAGCGGATGAACTGCGTCAGCACTTCATAGCTGAACATCGGCATCCCCCCGTTTTCCTCCTCCAGGATGATCTGCAGCAGCACGCTGCGTGTGATGTCATCCTGCGACTTGGCATCGACAACCTGGATATCCACGTTTTCGAGCACCAATTGCTTCACGTCTCCCAAGGTGATGTAGGAACTGGTCGCCGTATCGTACAGGCGGCGGTTCGGGTACTTCTTGATGACCCTTTTTTCAACACTCATGTAACACTCCCGGATTATTGTCGTTAGGTGTTGTGCACTCGCAATTTATCATAAATACAACAAGCTAGAGCAAAACTTCTATGCCACGAATTCCGGGCATGCTACATTTCTGGCTTATTGTGCAGTGCAATATAAAACAAGAAAAAAAGTTTAATCAGTGAAGCGTGTCGGTTATTTCAACAAATTTAATGATGAGGGTTACAAACATGTTCAACACTAACGATCAACTGAGCAAGATCTCCCTGTCCGGCTTCGAGGCTGCCCTGCGCGTTGCCCAGATCTCCCTGGACAGCGCCGAGCGTCTGGTCAAGCTGAACCTGGAAGCCTCCAAGCAAACGCTGGAAGAAAACGTCAAGGTTGCCAAGGCCCTGGCCGGCGCCGGCGATGCCCAGGAAGCCCTGAACCAGTTCAACCAACTGGCCAGCCAGTCCGTGGACAAGGCCGTGGCAAACTCCCGTAACGTATACGAAATCGTATCCGCTGCGCAAAGCGAACTGTCCAAACTGGCTGAAGAAAACCTGGGCAGCTTCAACAAAAACCTGATCACCGCCCTGGAAGGCGCGGCCAAGAATGCTCCGGCAGGTTCCGACAATGCCCTGAACGCCGTCAAGACTTCGCTCGCTGCCGCTGCCGCTGCCGTAAACAGCTTCAGCAAGGCCGCCCAGCAAGTTGCCGAGTTCACTGACAGCAGCATCAAGGCTGCCAGCAGCGCAACTGCCGATGCCGTGAAGACCGCGACCAAGCGCGCCTGATCCACCAGCAGCGCAATGAAAACCCCGCCATGGCGGGGTTTTTTTGTTTGCATGGTGCAAGCTTGGCAGGGCAGGTTTACAATTCTCCCTTTGAATTCCCGCAAAGACCACAGGTTCAACGCATGAAAATCAGCAGCAACTTTGACGCAGGCAGCATCGAAATCGTTTCCATGGAGAGTTTCGACGACATCCAGCTGCGGATTCCGCGTGACAATGCCTCGGACTTTGCCCAATGGTTTTATTTCCGTCTGCAAGGCGCCGCCTACCAGTCCTGCACCCTGCGCTTTCTGAATGCCGGGGAATGCGCCTACCCAGAAGGCTGGAGCAATTACCAGCTGGTGGCCTCCTACGATCGCATCAACTGGTTCCGCGTGCCGGCCCAGTATGATGGCCAGGTGATGACGGTAGAGCACGTTCCGCTGGCTAATAGCGTGTACTACGCCTATTTCGAGCCCTACTCGCACGAGCAGCATCTGAATCTGCTGGGACAGGCGCAAGGCTCGGGCTTGTGCCAGATTCACGACCTGGGCTTTACCGTACAAGGCCGGGACATCAACCTGCTGACCATCGGCCACGAAGTGGAATCCGACCTGAAAATCTGGGTAACTGCCCGTCAGCACCCCGGTGAAACCATGGCAGAGTGGTTTGTTGAAGGCTTCCTGAATCGCTTGCTGGATCCGCTGGATGCCACTTCCCGTGCCCTGCTGGACAAGGCCACCTTCTATATCGTGCCCAATATGAACCCGGACGGTTCGGTTCTGGGCAATCTGCGCACCAATGCCGCCGGCGCCAACCTCAATCGGGAATGGCTGACTCCGTCGGCAGAAACCAGCCCCGAAGTGCTGGCCGTGCGCAACAAGATGCAGGAAACCGGCGTCGACCTGTTCCTGGACATTCACGGTGACGAAAAACTGCCTTATGTCTTTGTTGCCGGCACAGAAGGCGTGCCGTCCTACAACGAGACCATCCGCCAGCTGGAAGACAAGTTCAAGCATTACCTGATGGTGGCCAATCCGGACTTCCAGGACGAATACGGCTATGACAAGGACGCCCCAGGCAGTGCCAACCTGAGCCTGGCTACCAACTGGGTGGGAGAAACCTTCAACTGCCTGGCCTTTACGCTGGAAATGCCCTTCAAGGACAATGCCAACCTGCCGGATGATGATTATGGCTGGAATGGCCAGCGCAGCTTGCGCATGGGCGAGGCTGCCCTGACTCCCATTTATGCCGTGATCAAGGAACTGCGCTGAATTACCTGGCCGCAGAACAATAAGAAAAAGCCGGAATCCAAGATTCCGGCTTTTTCATTGGCGGCTCAACACTGCAGCTCACACCACCAGCGGCAGTTTCTCCAGCGCCTTGACCAGTTCGATCTCGGCCAGACACCAGTCACTCCCTTTCTCCAGCACCTTGCCAAATGCAATCTGGAAATGCTTGCCGCGAGCCGTCATATAAAACTGCTTGCCCAGAGTATAGACCGAGATCGGCATGATCAAGGCATTGACACGGCGCCCGCCCCTGTCGAAAGGCACAAACAAGGCAATATGCCCCGCCAGCCACACCATGTCTTGCGGCAGACTGGGATCGATCAGCTTGGCATCCACTGGGCGGATGGAAGCAGCGACCGGGCGACTGGACAAGGTTTCCACCCCCAGATAGACACGCTCCCGCTGTCCGGCACGTTTCAGGCGTCGCACCAATCCCAGGCTCCAATGCGCGCTGTCGATATCACGATAGCCGACCAGACTCCCCAGACTCACCCATTCATTCCCCAGCACATCCAGCGTCACACCCAGGCCGGTCTGGCTGACATTTTCCACCGACCAGCGTAACAGCTCATCCCGCACCGGACTGGCTGCCGGATTGACATCACCACTCATATTAAGTGGAGCAATGGCCAATGTACTGCGATCACGTTTGCGACTGGTCACAAAGCCATAGATACGGATATTGGCCGCATCATCAAAACTGTCCGATTCGGACTGACGAGCTTGCGCCATGCTGGCCTCATCCGGCAAACGGATCAGGCGGTGCAGCATGGGCAGGCGATGGGCCACTTCAAGATTGCGGTTGGTAACGGGCAAACGCTCGGCACGATCGAAATGGACAGGCCTGGCAGACCATTCGCGGCACAACACGCGCAACAGGCCGGCATCGATTCCCGGCTCAATCAGCGGCTTCAACTCCGGCGGCAGGCGCCCCCCCTCCATCACCATCGCCCAGCCATGGATGATTTCCACCATGTCTGCCGTACTCCAGAAGCGCGCCGAATCACTGACAAAACTGACATTAGCCCGCGCAGCTGGCCGGGCTTCTGCCAGACTGACGGCAAAGCTGGCGCTTTCGCTATATTGCGCTTGCAAGGACATGCGATTGGAAACCAGGCACAACAACTGGTAAGAAAAATTGAATTGGCGGAGTGTGAGATTGCCACTACTTAGCAAGGACAGCATCAGCATGATGAGATACTGATCCTGCACCGTCGTACCCGGGCTATCCTCGCCAAACAGAAACACCGGCGCAGAGTCTATATGCCGCTGCTCGGCCAAACGGTAGAGCTGGTTTACATTCAGCCAGAACACATCGTCCGGGCTGTAATGACGCAGATATTGCCAGAGTGCAAACTCGCAAAAATAATGCATCATCCGCACCAGCACCAAAGGAAACATGGCACGCAAACGCTCGTCCAACTCCAATTCCGTATCCATGGACAATGCACGCTGGTAAAACTCGAGAAACTGTTTGCCATACGCCAGAATCTGGGAGCGCAGCTGCCCTTCCAACAATTTCGGCATACGGGAATTCATGAAATACTGATTGCACAGATTCTCATGCAAGGGCTGAATTTCCAGATTCAGTGTCAATACCGCATCCAGCAAATCAGCTGTCATATAGGGCGACGCTGCATTTACTTCGGCCAACATTTCGGTGATTTTCTCGTGCGCAGCAGCACCGAACTCTCGCTTCAGAGTGTCGGCATAGGCCTTGGCAGCCGCTGCATTGGCCAAAGGGTCTGACTTGTTCTTTGGGCCTCGGGAGAAAAAGTCCAGCATGTCGTAACTTTCAGTCGGTCAATGTGGCGCGATGCCGTACAGTGACACTGCGCTTGCAGCAGTGTGTCATACCAGTATTTATACAAGCAGGCAAATCAGCAAGCAGAACTTGCGCATCAAAACAAAAAGCGCCCGGGCAGGCGCTTTTTTATCAGACACTTGAAAGTCAAGTATTACATCAGATAGACAGATCTTCAAGAGTTTTGCCACTAGACAGCAGTTCTTGCACCCATACCGGCTTGCGACCACGGCCAGTCCAGGTCAGGTCTGCGTTTTCCGGATGGCGATACTTGGCTTCAACAGGCTTGCGTACCACTGCACCCACCTTGCCCAGCACCTCTTCAACGCTCAGGCCATAAGCTTTTGCCAGCTCGATGATCTGCTTTTTAGCTTTGGATTTTTCTTCGGATTCGCGACGTTTGATTTCATTTTCCACATCGCTTTTCAGTGCCACCAGCTCGGTAAAACTCAGAGTGCTAATATCCATTTTTCCGCCCTTATTATTCAGTTTGACAACAACAATTCAATTTAGCCAAAAGCCCATCAATTAGTCAAGGTCAGAAGGTTAAATTTCAGTAAACAAACCAAGCATTTATTCATCTTGCGTAGAATAGGGCAAGGCAAGGCACTCCAAACCGGAAAGATACTCAGGCTCCAGATAAATACCCTTTTCCCAACATGCAGACTGCACAACAACCAACGCTTCGTAACGATCATTGTCCACCGCACAAACAGCAGCCACCATGCCAATCGCCTGCTCCGGCAACTCCGGGCTGAATAATTTGCTGCCAGCCGAAGTAAACTGCCGGATTCTCACCTTGAATAAGCGGCGCTTCAGCTTTCCCAGATATTGCGTTCGCGCCACAATTTCCTGGCCGGGATAACAACCCTTTTTAAAGCTCACTGCCCCAATCACTTCCATATTGGCCATCTGCGGAACAAACTGCTCTTGCGTCGCCAAAGTCACCCATGCAATACCCGCATCGATATCCCGGATCGCCCAGCTATTGGCATCAACAGCATGGAATGGTTCCTGCAATAAAACGGCCTGCAAAGGTGCATCCTCGCCCAACAAGACCACAAAGCCACCACCAGGCAATGCAATGGCAAGCTCTTGCTCCGCGTGCAATACGGACATTGGCAGCACCGCGCCAGCCGCAAAGTGGTCCTTTACTTTCTGCTCCGCCTTGTTGCCTCGTACGCCGGCAATGGTCATTTGATCCGCCGCCAACAAAGCCACTTTTACCTTGGAACGCATGACAAACATCGACAAGCGCTTGGCCACAGCCTCTGCAATATCAGCTGCCAACAATAAAAGGTAGCCCCCCTGCTGCTGGCAAATCAGAAAGCTGGCCAGCATGCGTCCCTTGGCGGTGGAGTAACTGCTATATTGCGCCTGGCTATTGCTCAGCTCCCGAATATCGGAAGACAGCTGACTCTGTAAAAAAGCCTGCGCATCCTCGCCCTCAACCCGAATAAGCCGCAGCTTGTCCAGCAAAGCCAAAACATCACCCTGCCGTACTGCCGCAACCTGGGCAATACCATCGGCGAACTCCACATAACCATCATGACTGATCCTGCCCTGATTTCCTGCTACCCATTGCTGCCAGTGTTGATTCATCTTGCGCCACCCGTGACATTAAGCACACTAAATTAGTCAGGAATTCTACTTTCTTCAGTTCGACTCGGCTACATCCGCAATCAAGGACAAACACTGACTCTGGCTGATAAGCTTTTTGCTTCATGGGCTTAGTTCCCACTCGGCAATCTGGCTCGGCCACCAGCGCAAAATTAAGCCGGCAAAGCGTTGACAGGCAAGGTTCTCGTCGGTATAGTTCGCACTCTCTTGATCCCT
>JAFANL010000144.1 GCA_019232735.1 Aquitalea sp.
CAGGGCATCGGCCAGGCGTTCGGCCACCGCCGAATCGGTGTCGATGGTGGCTTGCAGCCAGGCCATTATGCCTCTCCCTTTTTCATCTGCGACAGGCGCTCTTCCAGGTAGTGGATGCTGGTGCTGCCACGCTGGAAGGCGGCATCCATGAACAACTCCTGGTGCAGCGGGATATTGGTCTTGATGCCGGAGATGGAGATTTCCGACAGGGCCACCCGCATGCGGGCCATGGCCTGGTCGCGGGTGTCGCCGTAGGAAATCAGCTTGCCCACCATGGAGTCGTAGTGCGACGGCACGGTGTAGCCCTGATAGATGTGCGAGTCGATACGGATACCTGGGCCGCCGGCCGGGTGGTAGCTGTCGATCTTGCCTGGGGACGGTACGAAGGTAAACGGATCTTCGGCGTTGATACGGCATTCCATGGCATGACCGCGCAGGATGATGTCTTCCTGCTTGTAGCGCAGTTTTTCGCCAGCGGCAATGCGGATCTGTTCCTGCACGATGTCCACGCCGGTGATCATTTCGGTCACCGGATGTTCTACCTGAACGCGGGTGTTCATTTCGATGAAGTAGAACTCGCCGTTTTCGAACAGGAATTCAAAAGTACCGGCCCCACGATAACCGATGCGGCTGCAGGCTTCGGCGCAGGCGGTGCCGATGCGCTGACGCTGCTCGTCGGTGATGCCCGGTGCCGGTGCTTCTTCGATGATTTTCTGGTGACGGCGCTGCATGGAGCAGTCGCGCTCGCCCAGATAGATGGCATTGCCGTATTCGTCGGCCAGAATCTGGATTTCGATGTGGCGCGGCTGCTGCAGGTATTTCTCCATGTAGACAGTCGGGTTGCCAAATGCGGCACCAGCTTCGGTACGGGTCATCTGTACCGAGTTGATCAGCGCGCCTTCGGTATGCACCACGCGCATGCCGCGGCCACCACCGCCGCCTGCGGCCTTGATGATGACCGGGAAGCCTATCTTCTTGGCAATCTTGACGATCTCGGCCGGATCATCCGGCAGCGCACCTTCAGAACCCGGCACGCAGGGTACGCCGGCAGCAATCATGGCGTCCTTGGCGGATACCTTGTCGCCCATCAGGCGGATGGTATCGGGACGCGGGCCGATGAAGACAAAGCCGGACTGTTCCACGCGTTCGGCAAAGTCGGCGTTTTCCGACAGGAAGCCGTAGCCCGGGTGGATGGCCTGGGCATCGGTCACTTCGGCGGCTGCGATCAGCGCCGGTACGTTCAGATAGCTCTTGGTCGACGGGGCGGGGCCAATGCAGACCGATTCATCGGCCAGCTTGACGTATTTGGCTTCGCGGTCGGCTTCGGAATGCACGACCACGGTCTTGATGCCCATTTCGCGGCAGGCGCGCTGGATGCGCAGGGCGATTTCGCCGCGGTTCGCAATCAGGATTTTTTCAAACATGGTAGGGACGTCCGTTGAGTGGCGCGTCAAACGACAAGGGCACTGACGCGGTGTCGTGCCCTGTCATCTCTGGCGTCTATTAGCGAAGCAGAGAAGGATTACTCAATGATGAACAGCGGCTCGCCGTATTCAACCGGCTGGCCATCTTCGGCCAGTACGGCCTTCACCACGCCGGAGCGGTCGGCTTCGATTTCGTTCATCAGTTTCATGGCTTCGATGATGCACAGGGTGTCACCGGCATTCACGCTCTGTCCCACTTCCACGAAGGCCTTGGAGCCCGGGCTGGCGGAGCGGTAGAAGGTGCCGACCATCGGCGACTTCAGCGCATTGGCATTGTTGGCGGCAGCCGGGGCTGCTTCGGCAGCGGCCGGGGCTGCGGCTGCCGGTGCGGCAACCGGCTGTTGCATCGGCATCTGCATCATCGGTTGGGCGTAGGCGATTTGCTGGGCATTGGCCGATACGCGGGTGATGCGGACTTTCTCTTCCCCCTCGGTCACTTCGAGTTCGGCAATGCCGGATTCTTCGACGAGATCGATCAGTTTCTTCAGTTTACGCAGATCCATGGTAATCCTTCGGATGGGATGTACTTTATTATGTTCAGGCTTGCGCGGACAGACGCCGGATGGCGTGCGCAAGTGCCAGTTCATAGCCCTGGGCGCCCAGACCGCAAATCACGCCGACAGCCAGATCCGAAAAATAGGAATGCTGGCGGAAGGGCTCACGGGCATGGACGTTGGACAGGTGTACTTCTATGAAAGGCACCTTTACCCCGGAGATGGCATCGCGCAGGGCAACGCTGGTGTGGGTAAAGGCCGCTGGATTGATGATGATGAACGACGTTCCGTCTGTCATGCAGGCATGAACGCGGTCAATCAAGAGGTGTTCGGCGTTGCTTTGCAGCGCCTCAAGCTCGAAACCGGCGGCGCTGGCCTGTTCGGTCAGCCGCTGATTGATGGAGGCAAGCGTATCCCGGCCATAGTGCTGTGGTTCCCGTGTCCCGAGCAGATTGAGGTTGGGGCCGTGCAGCACAAGGATTTTTCCGGTCAAAGCGTTGCTCCTGTAGTTCAATATGGGCGCGAGTTTGCCGCAAATGGCGACACGATGTCTAGCTTTTCCAGTATTTCAAACGGTCGTTTGATGTGTAAACCACGCCACGGATTTGGCTGGATGGCCCGCCGTTTCGAGCGAAAGCACTACAGTGAACCGCATTTTAAACGGTGGCAAATTTTTTACAGATTATTGCGACACACCCTTGATCAAGCGCAAATTCAGCCGCTTGCCGAACAAGTCCGTGCCGGTACTGGCCGGCACGGGTATAATTTGCCGGTTTTGATTCGAGCTTCATGCCATGCTGCTGTCCGATTTTGATTACCACCTGCCAGAACACCTGATTGCCCAGCATCCGCCGACCGTGCGCGGTGCCAGCCGTTTGCTGCACGTTGAGGGCAGCGCCCTGAGCGACGGGCAGTTTGCCGACTTCCTCCAGCAGATTGCCCCCGGTGATGTGATGGTGTTCAACGATACCCGCGTGATCAAGGCCCGTCTGTTCGGCGAAAAGGCCAGTGGCGGCAAGATTGAAGCCCTGATCGAACGCGTGCTGGATGAACATACTGCGCTGGCGCATGTGCGCTCCTCCAAATCGCCTAAACCGGGCACCCGGCTGATTTTTGCCGACCGCTGGGAAGCCGAAATGCTGGGCCGCGAGGGGGAGCTGTTCAAGCTGCGCTTCCTGGCGGAGGACAATCTGTTCGACATCCTGGATGCCTCCGGCAAGCTGCCGCTGCCTCCCTATATAGAGAGAAGCGCCGCAGGTGACGATGACGAGCGCTACCAGACTGTCTATGCCCGCGAAAAGGGTGCGGTGGCTGCGCCTACTGCCGGCCTGCACTTTACCGAAGACATGCTGGCGGCCCTGCAAGCCAAGGGCGTGGAACTGGCTTATGTCACGCTGCATGTCGGGGCGGGGACTTTCCAGCCAGTGCGCGTCGACAATATCGCCGAGCACAAGATGCACAGCGAAATCTACGATGTACCGCAACGCACTTACGACCTGATCATGGCTGCGCATCAGCGCGGCAACAAGGTGTTGGCCGTGGGCACCACCAGCATGCGCGCGCTGGAATCGGCTGCCCGCAGCGGTGCACTGGTAGCTGGCCGCGGCGAGACCGATATCTTCATCACGCCGGGCTATCGTTTCCGCGTGGTGGACCGGCTGCTGACCAACTTCCACCTGCCCAAGTCCACGCTACTGATGCTGGTGTCCGCCTTTGCCGGGTATGAAGAAATGCGTGCCGCCTACGCCCACGCAGTGGAACAGCAATACCGCTTTTTCAGCTATGGCGATGCCATGCTGCTGGAACGCAAGGACCCGGCGGCCTGATCGCCGGCTACAGACGAGGTTGCCATGGCAGGAATGAGTCCCAACAGCGCCCAGGTGCAGGAAATCACGCTGCATGCCGTATCCCGCACCCTGGAAATCAGTTTTGACGATGGTGCCCGCTACCAGTTGCCGGCCGAATACCTGCGGGTGTATTCGCCCTCAGCGGAAGTGCGCGGCCACGGTGCCGGCCAGGAAGTATTGCAAACCGGCAAGCGTCAGGTGGGCATTACCGCGCTGGAGCCGGTGGGCCATTACGCCTTGAAAATCACCTTTGACGACGGCCATGACAGTGGCCTTTATAGCTGGTCTTACCTTTACGAGCTGGGTGCGCAGCAGACCGCGTACTGGCAGGATTATTTGAATCGCCTCGCCGCCGCTGGCGCGAGCAGGGAGTGAATATGGATCAAGATACGCATTTTGGCTTCAAGACGGTGGCCGAGAGTGAAAAGGCCGGCAAGGTAGCCGAGGTTTTCCACTCTGTCGCCAAGAAGTACGACGTGATGAACGACCTGATGTCCGGTGGCCTGCATCGCGTGTGGAAGCACTTCACCCTCACCACCTCCGGCGTCAAGCCCGGCGACAAGGTGCTGGACATTGCCGGTGGCACCGGCGACCTGGCGCGTGGCTGGAGCAAGCGCGTGGGCAAGAAGGGCGAAGTATGGCTGACCGATATCAACAGCTCCATGCTGACCGTGGGTCGCGACCGCCTGTTGGACGATGGCCTGATCCTGCCGGTGTCGCTGGCCGATGCGGAAAAGCTGCCGTTCCCGGACAATTACTTTGACGCGGTGTCGGTGGCCTTTGGCCTGCGCAACATGACGCACAAGGATGCCGCACTGAAGGAAATGTGCCGCGTGCTCAAGCCGGGTGGCAAGCTGATGGTGCTGGAGTTCTCCAAGGTGTGGAAACCGCTGTCGCCGTTCTACGATTTCTATTCCTTCAAGGCGCTGCCGGTGATGGGCAAGATGGTGGCCGGTGATGCCGACAGCTACCAGTATCTGGCCGAATCCATCCGCATGCATCCGGATCAGGAAACCCTGAAGGCCATGATGCTGGAGGCCGGCTTCGGCAAGGTGGATTACCACAATATGACCGGCGGCGTGGTTGCGCTGCACAAGGGCTACAAACTGTAAG
>JAFANL010000164.1 GCA_019232735.1 Aquitalea sp.
CGTCATGGTTTGAACTGCGCAATACCCGGTATTTGAGCAGGCGGCCATCTGCGGCCACGGTCACCTCCAGGGTAACGGCGCCGTGCACATTCTGGCGGCGGGCTTCTTCCGGGTAGTTGAGATTGCCGATGCGTTCGATACGCAAGCGCCAGTCGGTCTGGTAGCGTGACCACTCATAGCGGTGAGTGCTGTCGCCATTGCCATTGCTGTTGCCGCTCTCCTGCGCATTGTCCCTGAGGCCGGTGTCTCCCCGCTGCGTACTGCTGAGGCTGTCGACTTGTCCCAGCAAGCTGGCAGCCGTGACGCTCGGTTTGGGAGGGCTGTCCTCTGCGCTAGCTACGTCGGCAGGTGCAGGCTTGCTGCGAACCTGATGCATGATGTGGGGGGCCGGCGGTGCCGGTGGCGGCTCATCCTGAGTACTGGCAGGTTGGTGATCGGTCGTGGCGGCTTGCTGCTGGCTGGCCAGTTGGTGCTGCTGTGGCGTATTGCCACTGCCCTGATTGTTGTCCTGACCCAGCCGTTGGGTGTCCGGAGGCTGCGGGCTGGGTTTTTCGGCCAGCTTGATGCTGATGATATTGCTGTCCGGCAATTGCAGCGGCTTGATCCATGTCACCAGGCTGCTGCCAAACAGCAGAAGATGCGCCAGCAGCGAGGCTGCGATCATGATGATCAGCACACCGTTGCTGTGTCTGGATGTGGGTTGATGCAAATTGGCGGTCATGGCAAATGGCGGCCTCCATAAGTCTGCAGCAGTTTAGCATGGCTGGCAGAGGCGCCAGCAAAAACGCCGCGCAGTGCGCGGCGTCCGGTGCAGGACTTCATGTTCAAGAAGGCCGAAGTGATATGCCGGCTTACTTGTCCAGCATGCTGCGCAGCATCCACGCGGTTTTTTCATGCACCTGCAGGCGTTGGGTCAGCAGGTCGGCGGTAGGTTCGTCTGCGGCACGATCCGCCAGCGGAAACACGCTGCGTGCGGTGCGACAGAGTGTTTCATGACCATCCACCAGCTGGGCCAGCATGTCCTCGGCCTTGGGTACGCCGCTGGCCTCGGCAATGGCGGTCAGCTTGGCATAGTCGGCATAGCTGCCGGGGGCGAAATGGCCCAGGGCACGGATGCGTTCGGCAATCAGGTCCACTGCCAGCGACAGCTCGTTGTATTGCGTTTCGAACATCAGATGCAGGGTGTTGAACATCGGCCCGGTGACGTTCCAGTGGAAATTGTGCGTTTTCAGATACAGGGTGTAGGTGTCGGCCAGCAGTCGGGAGAGGCCGTGGGCAATGTCTTGACGATCTTGTTCATTGATGCCGATATCCATATGCAAACTCCTGAAGGTTGTTGGGAATGCCGGGCCAGTTCTTGTCGCGCGCGGTTGTCTGTCGGCGGTGGAACTGGTCTAGAATTGCCCCTTTTGCGGAAAATCACCATGAAACCCTGGTTGGTCTGTAACGGCAGCACGGTGCGCCTGACACTGCATGTGCAACCCGGTGCCAGAAAGACCGAAGTGGCCGGCGAACATGGCGACTGCCTGAAAATCCGTCTGGCTGCGCCCCCGGTTGATGGCAAGGCCAATGCAGCACTACTGGCCTGGCTGGCGGATTGCTTTGCCGTTGGCAAGCGCTCCGTGAGCTTGCAGGCCGGAGACAAAAGCCGCCACAAGGTGGTGCTGATCGACTCTGCACTTGCCGAGTCCGAGGTCCTGGCCCTGCTGCAAATTCAGTGAAGCCGCTGTTGATCGGCGGTCGGCTTGTCCACACGACTGTATTCGCCTTCGATGACATCATCAGGCGCGGCTTGCGCGCCGGCCGGCATGTTCAGCGCAGGTCCACGGAAAGGCAAGAGCAGCAGGATGGCCGGTACATTGCTGAGCAGTCCCGGAATGGCAAACAGCAAGCCGGATAGCGCATAGCGCAGCGGCCACAACAGCGAGTACAACGATACCTGTTGTCCCTGACGCAGTACACTGGACAGTGTCAGCAAGGCACCGAGTTTCTGGTTGCGCAGCATCCAGATGCCCAGCAGGCTGCTGGCCAACACCATCATCAGCACCACGCCACCACCAAAGTGGTGGGCCAGTGTGACCAGCGTGGCAATTTCCAGCAGGGGATAAAGCAGCAACAACAGCAAAATGGCACGCATCGAATCAAGGTATCCGTATGAATTGTCTAGTAGTGATCTGCAATGTGCCGGACGAAACCACCGCCACGCACATGGCGCATGTTCTGGTTCAGGAGCAACTGGCGGCCTGCGTCAATATCCTGCCCGCCTGTCGCTCGGTATATCGCTGGGAGGGCCGGCTGGAAGAGGCCGGGGAGATTCCCTTGCTGATCAAGACCACCGTGCAGGCTTATCCGCCTTTGCAGCAGCGCTTGCTTGAGCTACATCCTTATGATGTGCCGGAAATCATTGCCTTGCCAGTGCAACATGGATTGCCCGCCTATCTGACATGGGTATCGCAGTCCCTGCTTTCAAGTGATGGCCTGCAGGGTGGGTGAAAAAATCGCTGGATGGGTATGAGACAGGTTTCTACCGGTTAGCATGAAATTCCGGGCTATGCATCGGTTTTTCCAAATTATTTCGGTAAAAGCCTTGACTGAAAAAGACGGTTTTATTATAGTTGCGAACTCTTTCGTGGGTCGGTAGCTCAGCCGGTAGAGCAGCGGACTTTTAATCCGTTGGTCGCGAGTTCGAATCTCGCCCGACCCACCACAAGTTTCGGGTTGTTAGCTCAGTTGGTAGAGCAGCGGACTCTTAATCCGTAGGTCGAGTGTTCGAGCCACTCACAACCCACCAGTTTTTGCGATTTTGCCCTTGTTGGCAGGATCGGGTCGGTAGCTCAGCCGGTAGAGCAGCGGACTTTTAATCCGTTGGTCGCGAGTTCGAATCTCGCCCGACCCACCACAGTTTCGGGTTGTTAGCTCAGTTGGTAGAGCAGCGGACTCTTAATCCGTAGGTCGAGTGTTCGAGCCACTCGCAACCCACCATGAATTTTAGTTGTACCCCATTGCAGGATCGGGTCGGTAGCTCAGCCGGTAGAGCAGCGGACTTTTAATCCGTTGGTCGCGAGTTCGAATCTCGCCCGACCCACCATAAGTTTCGGGTTGTTAGCTCAGTTGGTAGAGCAGCGGACTCTTAATCCGTAGGTCGAGTGTTCGAGCCACTCACAACCCACCAGTAAGATCAAAAAGCCCGTTCGCTATTGCGAGCGGGCTTTTTGCATTGCCGGGTAGTCGTCAACAAGGCAGGCTGCGTGGATAATGACAAGATCAAGAATTCCTGTGAGAAGGGCAAGGCAATGATCAGACGATTCGCGTTCCCGTTGGTGCTGGCCATGGTGGCACTGCCAGCATTGGCACAGACGGCAGACGAACAGCTGCTGGCGGCACAGATTTCCTACCAGCAGGCCAATAATCTGCAGGAGCAGGCGGCCGCACGCTTGAAGCAGGCGCAAGAGGCCAAGCTGCAGGCCGACCAGCGGCTGGCGGATGCACAGCATGCCGTGCAGCAGGCTAACGAAGAGCTGAGCGCAGCTACCACCGGTCAGGCATCGGCAGAGCAGCGCATGCAGCAGCAGACGCAGCTGTTGAATGAGGCCTGGAAGCGCAAGGAAGCGGGTGGCTAAGCTCCGCTGGTAACGCCCCTGTTCCTGTCTTGTGCCGTCTTGTCGTGCGACTTGTACTGTCCGGGTCGGTGCGCCTTGGTCCGGCAGCTCTGGGTGATGTTGTGAACCTGTCTCAGGCTGGCCGGAGCCAGATAGCAAAAAGCCGGGAATCCCCGGCTATCACGCTTCTGGCCTGGCAGCGGGTTCAGGGGCTGCCGCGGCTGATTTGCTGGTAGCGCGCAATATCTTCCTGCATTTTCTGGCGTACGCTATTGTATTCGGCCTGTTTGGTGGCAATCACACCACCCAGTCCTTTTTGTTCCTGCTGGATGACCTGGATATTGTGCTGCAGTCCGGCCGGAACCGGGCGCTGCTGTTTCTGATTGGCATCCTGCTCCCTGAGCATGTCGCGCAGTTGCAGATTCAGCCCTTTCAGGCGGGATAACTGGGCATCGAGCGAGGCTTGCAGAATGCTCAATTGCTTTTCTCTTTCCGCTTTCAGTTCGTCGACATTGCGGTAGCTTTCCAGCAAGCCCTTGTCATAACGGGCGTTGTCCAGCTGACGCTGTTGTTCTTGCTTGTGCTGCGCCTCGCTGGCTTCGCGCTGGCGACGGGCCTGCTCGCTTTCTGCCGGTTTGCGAATCACACCCTGGCGGTTCAGCTCGGCCACACCCTGCTTCTGGCTTTGCAAAGGAGCGGCATCGCTGTAATGCACCTTGCCGGACTCGTCCACCCACTTGTACAGCGTGCCGTCGGCCATGGCCATGGCGCTGCAAAGCAAGAGGAAAAGTCCCGGCAGGTGTGGTGTCATTTAGTCATTCACTCCATATTGAGCGCGATACGCACGTACGGCTTCCAGATGTTGGGCCAGCTCCGGGCTGCCTTCCAGAAAGCCCAGCAAATCCTTCAGGGTTGCAATGGCAATCACCGGCATGCCGTATTGCTGTGCCACTTCCTGGACTGCCGACAGTTCGCCACTGCCGCGCTCCATGCGGTCCAGCGCAATGGCCACGCCGGCCGGGGTGGCGCCTGCAGCGCGGATCAGTTCTACCGACTCGCGCACCGAGGTGCCGGCGGAAATCACATCATCAATGATCAGCACGCGGCCTTGCAAGGGCGCGCCCACCAGGGTACCGCCTTCGCCGTGATCTTTGGCTTCCTTGCGATTATAGGCAAAAGGCACATTGTGTCCTTGCTCTGCCATGGCCATGGTCGCACCGGCGGCCAGGATGATACCCTTGTAGGCCGGTCCGAACAGCATGTCGAACTGCAGGCCACTCGCCATTATCGACTTGGCATAGAAGCGCGACAAGTGCAAGGTGGACAGACCGTCGTTGAATAGACCGGCATTAAAGAAATACGGCGATTTGCGCCCGGCCTTGGTGATGAACTCGCCAAACTTCAGCACCTGCTTGTCGAGTGCAAAACGGATAAAATCTTGGCGGAAATCGCTCATATCATTCCTTATGAAAGACTGGTTAACTATCTGAACGGCTGGAAAAATTGCCGGCAAGGATAGCACAGGAGACTACATTGCTTCGAATCGTTTCAGCCAACCTCAATGGTATTCGCTCGGCCGACAAAAAGGGTTTTTTTGACTGGTTGGCCGGTATAGAGGCCGATTTTGTCTGCGTGCAAGAGCTGAAGGCGCAGGCTGGTGACCTGAGCGAGCGCATGCGCGCGCCCGATGGCCTGAACGGCTATTTCCATTACGCCGAGAAAAAGGGTTACAGCGGGGTGGGGGTGTATACCAGGCACCAGCCGGATGCGGTGATCGAAGGTCTGGGGGTAGACTGGATTGATGCCGAAGGGCGCTTCCTGCAGCTGGATTTCGGCAATCTGAGCGTGGTATCGCTCTACCTGCCATCCGGTTCCAGTAGTGATGAGCGTCAGCAGGTGAAATTCCAGTTTCTGGATGTGTTCATGCCGCATCTGGAGCAACTGAAAGCTGCCGGACGGGATATCGTGATCTGTGGTGACTGGAACATTGCCCACAATGAAATCGACCTGAAAAACTGGAAGGGCAATCTGAAGAATTCCGGTTTCCTGCCCGAAGAACGCGCCTGGATGTCGGACCTGCTGGGGCGCGTCGGCTGGTGCGATGTCTGGCGCAGCCTGTATCCGGAACTGCCTGGCTACAGCTGGTGGAGCAATCGCGGCCAGGCCTATGCCAAGGATGTGGGCTGGCGCATCGACTATCACATCGTCACGCCGTCATTGATGGCGCAGGCGCAGCAGGCCTCGGTCTACAAGGACGAGAAGTTTTCCGATCATGCGCCACTGATCGTTGATTACGCACGACAGCTGTCGTGCTGAGTCACGCGAAGCCGGGTTGATGAATTTGTGTTGAGTGAGCAGGATCAGCAACAAATCGCAATGATTGCCTTAACTTTTTCTTACTTTTTGCGGCTAGGATGAAAGTATTCACACCGTAAGCCAGTCATCTTTTGTTGACGTGGCCTATACGGTGGGACCTTTCTTCTCATCAGGATCGCGCCATGAAACATCGTCTGCTGCTTGTCTTGCTTGCACTGGGTGCAACGGCTCCGGCATTGGCCGCCAATGTCGGCATTTCCGTCAACATTGGTGAACCCGGCTTTTACGGCCAGCTGGATATTGGTAATTATCCAGCGCCGCCCGTACTGTATCCGCAGCCGGTGATTGTCAGTCCGGTGGTGGTGGCCCAGCCGCCTATCTATCTGCGTGTTCCACCGGGACATGCCCGGCACTGGGATCGTTATTGTGGTCGGTACCATGCTTGTGACAAGCGTGTGTTTTTCGTGCAGGACCAGTGGTACCGGCAGGAATATGGCCCGCGCTATCTCCACGACCACGATCACCGGCCGGATCATGGTCGCGAGCATGGCGATTGGCATGGAGACCAGCATGGTGATGACCATCGCCATGATCAACGCCACGACCAGCATGATAATCGCTGGCCGCAACAAGACGAATATCACCACTGAGTACGTGCAGCTTGCTGCGCTCACCGCCGCCGATGCGGCGGTTTTGCATTCTGGCGGGAATCGCTTTAGCCTAGCTGCGCACCGGTTGGCGTTCCTTGCCATGCCGGCAACAGCCAATGCCGATGGCGCATGAAGACAAGGAGCGCAGTCCAGCATGCTCGACGATGATGATGTGGTGTTGATTACCGTACCGGGTTGGGGAAATTCCGGCGACAGACACTGGCAGACCCTGTGGGAACTCACTTATCCGCTGGCACGCCGGGTACAACAGCAGGACTGGCTGTATCCGGAGCGTGGCGCCTGGGTGGCGGCGCTGGATGCAATGGTGCGGGACAGTACGGGGCGCATTGTGCTGGCGGCACACAGTCTGGGTTGTCATACCGTGGTGGAGTGGCTGCGCACGGTGGATCTGGCCACGCAAGGGCGGATCAGGGGGGTGCTGCTGGTGGCTCCGCCCGCGCTGCCCATCAATGAACAACGTGCCCGCGCCAGCGGCGAGTTGCCGGCAGGAGCCGCGTTGCCGGATTTCAGTGGCTTTGAACAAGCTAGTGGTGGTCTGCTACCCGTACCTGCGGTGATGGTGGCCAGCCGGGATGATCTGTTTTGTGATTTTGCCGAGTCGGAAGCCTTGGCCCGCTTGTGGCAGATCCGGCTGGTGGATGCCGGTTGTGCCGGCCATATGGGAAGTCACGCCGGTCTGGGCAGTTGGGCAGCGGGCCAGCATCTGTTGCAACGCTTCATGCTGGCATGAGTACGGAGCCGCATCACAGCAAATGAAAAACGCCCCTGTGTGCAAGTGCAGGGGCGTTCTCGTTACGGGCCGGGCTTAGCGAGCGACCGGGCGTTCCGGGTCGCTGCACCACTCGCTCCATGAGCCGGGATACAGACGACTGCCACCAAGGCCGGCATGCTCCATGGCCAGCAGATTGTGGCAGGCAGTGACGCCGGAGCCGCACTGGTGGACGATATCGGCCGGATCCAGCCCGGCCAGAATACCCTCCCATTCGCTACGCAGGGTGGCGGCATCCTTGAAACGGCCGTTACCGTCCAGATTGTGCTGGAAGAAGCGGTTGCGGGCACCGGGAATATGGCCGGCGACCGGGTCCATGGTTTCTCCTTCGCCACGGAAGCGTTCCGGGCTGCGCGCATCCACCACGACAAAATCCTGCTCGGTCAGATTGGCCAGTACCTGTTCTGCATCGACGGTTTCCACCAGGCTGATGTTCACCGGAAAACGGCGCGGCATATAGCGCTTCTTGTCTGTTTCCAGCACCGCACCGGCCTGTTGCCAGGCCTGGATACCGCCATCCAGCACGGCTACCGCCTGGTGGCCCAGCCAGCGCAACAGCATCCAGGCACGGGCCGCATACATGCCGCCCGCGTCGTCATAGCAGATGACCTGGATATCGCCGGTAATGCCGGCTGCGCCCAGGTCCACCGCCAGTCGCTGGCCATCCGGCAGCGGATGACGGCCATTACTGCCGGTCTTGACGCCGGACAGGTGGTAATCGAGGTTGAGGTAATGGGCGCCGGGGATGTGACCGGCCTGATAGGCGTGCAGGCCGTATTCCGGGTCAGCCAGCTGGAAGCGGCAGTCGAGAATGACATACTGTTCGGGATCAAGCGCCTGTAACTGCGCAGGACTGATGAGGGTGGTATACATCGGCTTCTCCTGGGTGGGTATGCCGGCATGGCCCTGTGCCATGCAGCGAGGAGGAGCCGCTTACGAGCCGGCCCAGGGGCCGGCTTGAAAGCGGTTCCGCATGCCTGTCCCCGCGTGTGCAGTGACAGGACCGCTCTAGCCTACACAGAAGCCCGGTCGCTCGGCAAGCTGGCCGGGTTTTCTGCT
>JAFANL010000249.1 GCA_019232735.1 Aquitalea sp.
GATCAGGTCGATCGGCGAAATATGCGTGCCCTGATGCAGCAGCTGGAAGAAGGCATGCTGACCGTTGATGCCGGTTTCGCCCCAGATGATAGGCGCGGTCTCGAAATTGACCGGATTGCCATTGATCTGGGTCTGCTTGCCGTTGGACTCCATATCCAGCTGCTGGATGAAGGCCGGCAGGCGGTGCAGGTACTGGTCGTACGGCGCAATCACATGGCTGCCGCCGCCAAAGTAGTTGATATACCAGATGCCTATCATGGCCAGCAGCACCGGCATGTTCTGTTCGAACGGCGCATTGCGGAAATGCTGATCCATGATATGGGCACCATTGAGCAGCTCGGTGAAGTTCTCTTCGCCCAGATACAGCATGATGGGCAGGCCAATGGCCGACCACAGGCTGTAGCGGCCGCCAACCCAGTCCCAGAATTCAAACATATTGGATGGGTCGATGCCGAAGTCCGCCACCGCCTTCTGGTTGGTGGAGACGGCGACAAAGTGCTTGGCCACGGCTTTTTCGTCACGGGCGCGCTGCAGGAACCAGTCGCGTGCGGTCAGCGCATTGGTGAGGGTTTCCTGGGTGGTGAAGGTCTTGGATTCCACCACGAACAGCGTGGTCTCGGAATGGACCTTTTTCAGGGTTTCCTTCAGCTGCGCACCATCCACATTGGAAACAAAGTGCATATTCATGCGCGGGTGGCCAAACGGGCGCAGTGCGCTGCACACCATCAAGGGGCCCAGGTCCGAGCCACCAATGCCGATGTTGACGATGTCGGTGATGGGCTGGTTGGTATAACCCAGCCACTCGCCGGAGCGCACGGCATGGGCAAAGCGGCCCATGCGTTCCAGTACCGAGTTCACCTTGGGCATCACGTCTTCGCCATCGACAAAGATGGGGGAATTGGTACGGTTACGCAGCGCCACGTGCAGCACGGCGCGGTTTTCCGTGCTGTTGATCTTTTCGCCCTTGAACATGGCCTTGATGCGTTCCGGCAGGCCGGCTTCGCGCGCCAGCTGCATCAGGCCCTGCAGGGTTTCGTCGGTAATGCGGTTCTTGGAATAATCGAGGAACAGCCCCCCCACTTCCAGTCCATAACGTTCGGCCCGTTCGGGATCGCTCTCGAACAGCTCGCGCATGTGCAGCTGCTTGGCGTCAGCAAAGTGGTCCCACAGCGTTTGCCAGGCGGGAAGTTGGGTCAGTTCGCGCATGATGATTAATCCTCTTCTGTCCGTTCTGCCAGTCTCTTCGCTTTGAGACTGTGCTTGGTTTTTTCTAGTTGTCCGATCACGCCGGGACCGCGCCGCAAAGCCACGCCCACGGCCAGCACATCGATGAGCACCAGGTGGATGATGCGGGAAATCATCGGGCTGTAGGTTTCGTTGTCCTCCTGGGTGTCCGCCATCAGCGCGATGGTAGCGGCGCGCGCCAAGGGCGAGCCACTGGCCGTAATGGCCACCACGGTGGCTCCGGAGGCGGTGGCTTCCTCCACCGCATCCAGCAGCTCGCGGGAGCGGCCGGAACTGGAAATGGCCACCAGCACATCGTCGGCATTCAGCACCGAGGCCGCCATCATCTGGATGTGGGTGTCGGCATAGGCCACGGTGGAAATGCCGAAGCGGAAGAATTTGTGCTGGGCATCGGCGGCAGTGATGCCGGAGTTGCCCAGACCGTAAAACTCCACCCGTCGGGCGCGGGAAATGGCTTCGATGGCCGCTTCGATGGCCTGCGGATTGACGTCGTTGCGGCTTTTCAGCAGTGCGGTGACGGTGTTGTCGAACACCTTGGCCACGATTTCCGAAGTCGGATCTTCCGGCCGGACACTGGAGTGCACGTAAGGCACGCCAGTGACCAGGCTGCCGGCCAGTTTCAGCTTGAAGTCCGGCAGGCCGGAGCAACCCATGGAGCGGCAGAAGCGGATCACCGTGGGCTGGCTGACGCCGGCATTGCGGGCGATATCCGCCACGGCCGCCTGCATCATGGTATAGGGCTGTGCCAGCACCAGCTCGGCCACCTTGCGTTCAGCCGACGACAGGGCTTCGAGCTGAGACTTGATTCTTTCCAGCATGGGTCAGTGCTCCAAGTGCGCCGCCAGCGCAGCCGACACGCCGATCAGCGCAGGGTAGCGGCTGTTGATGACAAACACCGGAATCCCCGCCATATAGGCGGAAAAACGGCCCTTGTCTTCGAAGCGCGGGCGGAATGGCGACGTTTTGAAGTAGTCGATCAAACGTGGAACGATACCACCGCCAAGGTATACCCCGCCACGGGCACCAAGCGTCAGCGCCAGATTGGCAGCCGCCGTACCCAGCATGGCGCAGAAGGCATCCAGGGTTTCGCGGCAGCGCGGGCAGTCACCGGACAGGCCGCGCGCGGTGATGTCGGCGGCGGATAGTTCCTGTTCTGCTTCGCCGGCCAGGGCCGCCAGCGCATGGTAGATCAGCACCAATCCGGGACCGGACAGCAGGCGTTCGGCCGAAACATGGCCATGGCGGTCGCGCGCATAGCGCCAGATGGCGGCTTCACGCTCGTCAAACGGCGCAAAGCTGACATGGCCACCTTCGCCGGCCAGCGGCATATAGCCGCCCGGCGCCGGAATCAGGGCCGATACCCCCAGCCCGGTTCCCGGGCCGATCAGCGCCAGCGGGCTGCCGGCCACGGCTTCGCCACCGCCCACCTGCACCAGCTCGCTGGGCGGCAGGTGCGGCAGCGACAGCGCCAGGGCGGTGAAATCGTTGATGACAATCAGCGAAGTCAGCTCCAGCGCCTGACGGGTGGCCTCGATGGAAAAGGCCCAGTGATGGTTGGTCATCTGCACCCAGTCGCCGGTCACCGGATTGGCAATGCCGATGGCGGCATGGGCTACTGCACGGGTGCCCACTTCGGCCAGATAGCTGCGCATGGCGGCTTCCAGCGTCGGATAGTTGGCACAGGGCAGGACGATGATGTCCTCCAGTACGCCAGGGGCGGTCTCCAGCGCAAAACGGGCATTGGTGCCGCCGATGTCGGCCAGCAGCCGCGGCCAGGTATTAGGCAGTCCAGTAGACATCGAGGGGGCACTCCGTCTGCAACAGGAAATGGCTGATGGGCAGGCTGTCGTTGATGCCTTGCGCGGCCTGTTCAAAGACCTGGCGCTTGCCCGCGCCCTGAATGGACAGGATCAGGCTGTCGCAGGCCAGCAGCGCCGCCTTGCTCATGCTCAACCGCAGGTGCGGCGCAGTCAGCGGTTGCACGGCCAGCAGCGGCAGGCTGCGACTCATGTCCAACCCGTCCGCCAGTGCAGCAGCACCGGGAAACAGCGAGGCGGTATGACCGTCTTCACCCATGCCCAGTACGGCAACGGTGGGACGCAGATAGGCGGCATTGGCTGCGGCCAGTTCAGCCTCGGCATCGCTGGCCGCTCCGGCCAGTGGCAGGAAACGGGCAGCAGCGGCTTCGCCTTGCAGCAAGTGCTGACGGACCAGAGCGGCATTGCTGTCCGGGTGATCTTGCGGCACGAAGCGTTCGTCCACCAGGGTGACGACCACCCGTGACCAGTCCAGCGGCTGGCTGCGCAGCGCGTGAAAGAAGGGAACCGGCGATTTGCCACCGGAAACGGCCAGCACGGCTTGCCCATCACGGCTGATGGCGATGGACAGACGTTGTGCCACGGTGGCCGCCAGTGCGTCTGCGGCGGCCGGTGCATCGGGAAACTCAAACCACTGCATGAATGTCATCCTCACCTTGCACCCGCCATATTCATTCCATTACGGCGGGTGACTGCCGCTCGTGCAGGCCGGCTTGTTATGAATTGTCTTGCCTGATCCGCCACCGCAGACCGCAGGGGATGCAGCCTGCATGGAAGGGAGAATCAGCTTTCTTCGTGCCAGCTGATACTGTCGCGGCTCAACAGCGCGCTGGAGGCCGCCGGACCCCAGGTACCAGCGGTGTATTGCTTGGGCGGGGTATTGCTGCTGCTCTGCCAGCATTCCATGATGGGCATCACCCAGCGCCAGGCTTCCACCAGTTCGTCACGGCGCATGAACAGCGCCAGCTTGCCGCGAATCACGTCCAGCAGCAGACGCTCGTAGGCATCGGCACGACGTACCTTGAAGGCCTTGTAGAAGTCCAGGTCCAGATAGGCCGGTTGCAGGCGCATGGTGTCGCCCGGCTCCTTGGCCAGGAAGTACAGGCGGATGCTTTCTTCCGGCTGCAGCTGGATCACCAGCCGGTTGGCGGTATGGCTGCCGCTCAGGGGGCCGGAGAACAGCTGGTGCGGCACATCGCGGAAATTGATGACGATTTCTGCCAGCCGCTCCTGCATGCGCTTGCCGGTACGCAGGAAGAAAGGCACACCAGCCCAGCGCCAGTTGTCGATTTCCGCCTTGATGGCAACAAAAGTTTCAGTCTGGCTATCGGCCGGAATCCCCTGCTCCTGCAGGTAGCCCACCACCGGCTGGCCGGCTACCGCACCGGCCTTGTACTGGCCACGCACGGTCTTGCTGGCCACGTCCTGCTCGCTGAACGGGCGCAGTGCCTTCAGCACCTTGAGCTTTTCGTCGCGCACCGCATCCGCTTCCATATTGGCCGGCGGCTCCATGGCAACAATACACAGCAGTTGCAGCAGGTGGTTCTGCACCATATCGCGCAGCGCACCGGTGCCATCGTAGAAATCGCCACGGGTACCCACGCCCAGGTCTTCGGAAATGGTGATCTGCACATCGTGAATCCACTCGCGGCGCCAGAGCGGCTCGAACAGCGCATTGGCAAAGCGGATGGCCATCAGGTTCTGTACCGACTCCTTGCCCAGGTAGTGGTCGATACGGTAGAGCTGTTCTTCCTTGAAGAAGTGGGCCACGGCATCGTTGATTTCGTTGGACGAATCCAGGTCGATGCCCAGCGGCTTTTCCAGCACCACGCGCACATTGGGGCGGTTCAGGCCCACGGCAGCCAGGTTTTCGCAAATGCCGGCAAACAGATTGGGCGCGGTGGCCAGATAACAGACCACCACCCGCTCCGGATGCTGGCCGACGGCTTCAGCCAGTGCCGGATAGTGGGCGGCCTCGCCGGCATCCACTTGCAGGTAATCAATGCGGCTACGGAAGGATTCCCACGCCGCCGCATCGAAATGTTCCTTGATATGCTGGCGGGCATTCTTCTCCACCAGCGCCAGGTAGTCGTCGCGGCTCATCGCCTTGCGCCCCAGTGCCAGCAGGCGGCCTTGCTGATTGAGCAGGCTGGCGGCATGGGCCTGGTACAGGGAGGGCAACAGCTTGCGCATGACCAGGTCGCCGGTGCCGCCAAACAGCACCATATCGAAGGCCGGGGTGGGCGTGCTACGGTTATCCATAGTGATCTTCCGTCTTGTGCATTTGCAATGTAGTTATATTACCACCCGATTTTGTCATGTCCATGTGTGTCACCGGGATAATCCGCAGAAAGCAACACCTGCATAATCGGGATTAAAATCACAAAACCCTTTACTGGAGTGACTTTCATGCCAATCACCCCCAAGCTGGCAGCAAAAGACTCCGGCTGATTTCTTGCAATTTAAGTGTAGTAAAACTACCATTTACCCATATTCATCACGGGAATTGCCATGGCCCTGCACCCGGTATTGCACACCGTTACCCAGCGCATCATAGATCGCAGCCGCGAGCACCGCGCGGCTTATCTGGCTCACCTTCATGCCGCCGCCCAGCAGGGCAAGGTGGAACGCGCCCAGCTGTCCTGCACCAACCAGGCCCACGCCTTTGCGGCGATGCCGGACAATATCAAGATTCACCTGAAAGAAGCCCACCGTCCCAATCTGGCCATCGTCTCCGCCTATAACGACATGCTGTCCGCCCACCAGCCGCTGGAAGCCTACCCGGCCTGGATCAAGGATGAAGCACTCAAGGCCGGCGCCACCGCCCAGTTTGCCGGCGGCGTACCCGCCATGTGCGATGGCGTGACCCAGGGCCAACCGGGCATGGAACTGTCACTGTTCTCGCGCGACGTGATCGCCATGAGCACCGCCGTGGCGCTGTCACACCAGATGTTTGACGCCAGCCTGTATCTGGGTGTGTGCGACAAGATCGTACCGGGCCTGATGATAGGCGCGCTGACCTTTGGCCATCTGCCGGCGGTGTTTGTTCCGGCCGGGCCGATGACCACCGGCATCGCCAACGACGACAAGGCGAAGGTGCGCCAGTTGTTCGCCGAAGGCAAGGTGGGAAGGGATGTGCTGCTGGATTCGGAATGCCAGTCCTACCATGGCCCGGGCACCTGTACCTTCTATGGCACCGCCAACTCCAACCAGATGATGATGGAGATCATGGGCCTGCACCTGCCAGGTACCGCCTTCGTCAATCCGGGTACACCGCTGCGCGAGGCACTGACCCGCGCAGCCGCCCGTCAGGCGGCGCATATCGCCGCCCAGGGAGAGAACTTCACCCCGGTGGGCCGCATGATCGATGAAAAATCCATCGTCAACGCCATTGTCGGCCTGCTGGCCACTGGCGGCTCCACCAATCACACCATGCATCTGGTGGCCATTGCCCGCACTGCCGGCATCGCCATCAACTGGGACGATTTTGACGAGCTGTCCGCCATCATCCCGCTGCTGACCCGCGTCTACCCCAATGGCAAGGCCGATGTGAACCACTTCCACGCCGCCGGCGGCATGGGCTTTGTCATCCGCGAACTGCTGTCTGCCGGCCTGTTGCACGAGGACGTGGGCACCATCGTCGGCCATGGTCTGTCGGCCTATGCCAATGAACCATGGCTGGACAATGGCGAACTGAAGTGGCGTCCGGCCCCGACGGTGAGCGGCGACGACAGCGTGCTGCGCACCGTGGCCGATCCCTTCAGTCCGGATGGCGGCCTGCGCGTGGTGGCGGGCAATCTGGGCCGCGCCGTGATCAAGGTATCGGCCGTCAAGCCGGAACACCGCATCGTAGAGGCCCCGGCCCTGGTATTCCACGACCAGAACGACATGCTGGCGGCGTTCAAACGCGGCGAGCTGGAACGCGACTTTGTCGCCGTCATCCGCTTCCAGGGTCCGCGTGCCAACGGCATGCCGGAACTGCACAAGCTGACTCCGGCACTGTCCATCCTGCAGGAACGCGGCTTTGCCGTAGCTCTGGTGACCGATGGCCGCATGTCCGGCGCTTCGGGCAAGGTGCCCGCTGCCATCCACGTCTCGCCGGAGGCGGTAATGGGCGGTAGTATCGGCAAGGTGCGCGATGGCGACATCGTGAAACTGGACGCCGTGGCCGGCACGCTGGAAGTGAAAGTAGCGGCTGAGGAATGGGCCGCGCGCGAACGGGTCAGTGCCGACCTCGCACACAATCAATTTGGCGTAGGGCGTGAACTGTTCGCGGTATTCCGCGAATCCGCCGATGCCGCGGAAGCTGGTGCCATGAGCTTCCATCACCCGCTGTGGAGAAACTGATATGGACGCTTTGACCCTGTTGCGTCAGGGACCGGTGGTACCGGTCATCGTGGTAAATGATGCGGCGGTTGCCGTTGATCTGGCGCATGCGCTGGTGAATGGTGGCATCCGCGTGCTGGAAGTCACCCTGCGTACCAAGGCGGCACTGGCTGCCATGCGCCGCATGCGTGACGAAGTGCCCGGCGCCATCGTCGGTGCCGGCACGCTGCGCAACCGCGCCCAGCTGGAAGCCGCACTGGATGCTGGCGCCCAGTTTGGCGTCAGCCCGGGCCTGACACCGGAACTGGCCGCCGCCGCCCGCAATGCCAAGCTCACCCTGCTGCCCGGTGTGGCTACCGCATCCGAAGCCATGCGTGCGCAGGACGAGGGCTTTGATATTCTCAAGCTGTTCCCGGCCGAAGCCGTGGGCGGCATCAAGCTGCTGAAATCGCTGGCCGGCCCGCTGCCGGACCTGCGCTTCTGCCCCACTGGCGGCATTGATCTGGCCAAGGCCAAGGACTACCTGGCCCTGCAAAACGTACTGGCTGTCGGCGGCAGCTGGCTGACCCCGGAAGACGCCATCGCCAACCGCGACTGGGCGCGCATCACCGAGCTGGCCAAGCAAGCCAGCACGCTGGCGCAGTAAATCCGGTCTGCTACCGTCTCCAAAGCCCGCTCCCGGCGGGCTTTTTGCTGCACCGCACATAGGGCCGGGATGGCAGCCCATGCCCGTTCTGCTCTACCATCAGACTTTCGAATCCCGCCTGCCACCACTCCATGAAACTGTTTCTGGCCGAAGACGACGCCGTACTGGCCGATGCCCTGCTGACCCGGCTAAGCCAGCTGGGTTTTGAGGTCTGCCATCGCAGCGATGGCCTGGCGGCACAGCAGGTGCTGTTGGGCGAGCACTTTGACGCGGTGATTCTGGATATCGGCCTGCCCGGTCAGGATGGTCTGAAGGTGTTGCGCAATGTGCGCGTGCACCAGCCGGCCCTGCCCATCCTGCTGCTGACGGCACTGGACAGCATGGAAGACCGCGTGGCCGGACTGGATGCCGGGGCCGATGATTATCTGGTCAAGCCTTTCGA
>JAFANL010000258.1 GCA_019232735.1 Aquitalea sp.
CCGAAAGGCTCATCCATCAGCAATACCTGCGAATGACTGGCCAGCGCCCGGGCGATCCCCACCCGCTGGCGCTGACCACCGGACAGCTGCCAGCTGTAACGGCTGCCGGCTTCCGGCAGGTCGACCAGGCGCAGCACCTCGTCCGCCCGCGCCAGTCGCTCCGCCTTGGCCACGCCTTGCAGGCGCAGGCCAAAGGCCACGTTGTCACGCACGGAAAGCCAGGGCAGCAGTGCATCATGCTGGAACACCACCGCGCGGTCAGCGCCCGGCCCGCGCACCAGCGCATCCCCAAAGCGCACCTCGCCGCCATCCGGCTGCACAAATCCGGCAAACAGATTGAGCAAGGTGGTCTTGCCGCAGCCGGATGGCCCCAGGGCCACGGTCAGGTCATCCGGGCCGATATCCAGCGACACCTCGGACAGCGCCGGGCGCCCCTGGCCGGGATAGCGCACGCTCACCTTGTTGGCGGAGAGGATGGCCATGATTATTTCGCTGCCTTGACAAACTGGTTGCTGACATAGGGGCTGTAATCAGCTTGCAGGCTGTCCACCTTGCCCTGCGACTTCAAAAAAGCCGCGGTATTGGTCACTGCCTGCACGAAAGGCTTTTGCAGCAGGGCAATCTGCTCCTTCTGGGTGAGGAAGCGGTTGCCCTGCAGCCCGGCCACCACATCCGGCGCGGCCGCACCAGTCAGGCGGCTGATCTTGTCGATATTGTCCTTGTTGGCAATAAACGCCTTGGGGTTGGCCACATAGCCGGCAATCGCATCCAGCGATACCTTGGCAAACTTGTTGACGAACTCCGGGTGGGCATCGGCAAAGTCCTTGCGCACGATCCAGATATCGTAAGTCGGCGCGCCCCATTTGGAGACTTGGGCCGAGCTGGTCAGCACCTTGCCATTGGCCTTGATCTTGCCCAGTGCCGGGTCCCATACATAGGCAGCATCAATATCGCCACGCTGCCAGGCGGCGGTGATTTCGCTGGGGCGCAGGTTCAGCACATTCACTTTGCTGGCATCCACGTTCCAGTGCTTGAGCGAGGCCAGCAGGCTGTAGTGGGTGGTGGACACATAGGGCACGGCCACTTTCTTGCCGATCAGGTCCTGCGGTTTGGCAATCTTGCTGCCATTGCGCACCACCAATGCCTCGGCGTCGCCGATTTCATCGGCCACCAGGAAGGTAACAATCGGCAGGCCACGGCTGGCGGCAGCAGCCAGCGGGCTGGAACCCAGATTGCCGATCACCACATCGCCGGAAGCCACGGCGACAATCACTTCCGAGCCGCTTTCAAACTTGCGCCAGTTCAGCTGGCTGCCAGTCGCCTTTTCATAAGTACCATCCGCCTGCGGAATCTTGGTGGGATCAATGCCGGTCTGATAGCCGATGGTGATGGCATCGGCCGCCAGCGACAAACCACTGAACAGGGAGAGAGAGGCCGCGATCAGGCCAAGATGAAGTCCGTTTGCTTTTGCCATGGTGCTTTCCTGAGATGGGTGTGTTCGGTTGACGGACACAATCTAGCAAGCAAGCGCAGGAAAACTAAGCAAGAAAAAACGGTTTGTTTTGCAGAAATTTGCAATAGCCAATCACCTGAAATGTGGTGACGACAGCAGGAGCACGCTGCGCGAGAGCACAATTCGCGAGGTCTATCGGTAACAAATATTTCTGACACACATCAATGATTTTTTAAAAGTGAGTTTACTTTTCAAAAAAAATTTAAAATAATATTTACCAAAAAATGACATAAGCAAAACAGATAAATGCTGCGCTTGTTGATCAGCGGATACAGCAAAAATTCAAACATGTATTGAATAACACCAAGCCCTCTCACCCACCTTAGCTTGCCGGAGAAGCCCACATGTTTGCTTTCGCCAAAAACAGAACCATCCAACAGTTGCAAGACCGGGTCCAACAATTGGAACAGGAATTGCAGCACAGCCAGAAAGCGCTGCAACAAAGCGAGCAGGCCCGCATGCAGGCGGAACAGCAACTGCAAGCCATGCAGTTGCTGTCACAACGCAATCAAAGCTACATCGAACCATTCGGTGATTTCTGCGCTAGCCTGGCCAATATCCGGGCCTCATTCGCCGAACTGGCCACGCTGATGGAAAACAACTTCGGTGCCGCCGCCGATGCGGTGGCAACGCTGCATGGCACACGTGGTGCCGTGGACACGTTGGCACAAAGCTTTGACAAGATTGCCCAAGCTCAACAGAAAACTGCCGAATCCATGGATTCCCTCAACAGCAAGACCGGACAAATTCGCCAGTTTGTGCAGTTGATCAAGGATGTAGCCGACCAGACCAATCTGTTGGCACTGAATGCCGCCATCGAGGCCGCCCGTGCCGGTGAGCAGGGCCGCGGTTTTGCCGTGGTGGCCGATGAGGTCCGCAAGCTGGCCGAACGCACGGCCAATGCCACCAATGAAATCTCCAGCCTGGTAGGCGATGTGGAAACTGCCTCGCACAGCACCAAGGAACAAGTCACCGAAGCAGCCAGCCAGGTAACAGGATATCGAGATACCGGACTGGAAACCGCCACCGCGATCCGCAGCATGGTGGATGTCAGCGAGCAGATGGCGCGTGTGATTGCCCAGGGCACCAATACCAGCTTCATGGAGGTGGTGAAGCTGGACCATATCGTGTTCAAACTGGAAATCTACAAGGCCTTTATCGGCTACCACGATCTGGCTTCCGACAAGGTGTCCTCACATCACCATTGCCGGTTGGGCAAGTGGTACTACGAAGGGCGCGGCGCACAGGAATGCAAGGGCAACAGCAATTATGCTCAGCTGGAAACGCCCCATGCCAATGTCCACAACTGTGGCAAGGAGGCTCTGGATGCCTTCCATGCCAAGGACTTCAACAAGGCGCAGCAAGCACTGCGGCGCATGGAGGCGGCTTC
>JAFANL010000009.1 GCA_019232735.1 Aquitalea sp.
GGCTTGCTGGTACAGGGCTGGCTCCATCGGAAACAGGCACAACACCCGTTTGACCGCCTTGCCTATCTTGTAGATGCGCTCCAGCCGCCAGGCCCACACCGAAGGGCTGACATAGTGCACGGTGGGGATGCCGGCCTTTTTCAGCGCCGCTTCCAGCGCCAGATTGAAGTCCGGTGCATCCACGCCGATAAAGACATCGGGCTTTTCTGCCTTCAGCCGTTCGCGCAGGGTACGACGGATACGCAGCAACTCCGGCAGGCAGCGCAACACCTCGGCATAGCCACGCACCGCCAGCTTTTCCTGCGGCACCATGGAGGTAAAACCGCGCGCTTCCATGCGCGGCCCACCGATACCGGCAAATTCGATATCGGCATGCCGCGCCTGCAAGGCCTCCATCAGGTGTGCAGCCAACAGATCACCAGAGGCCTCACCGGCCACCATGGCTACCTTCAGTGCGCCTTGGCGCTTGAACAGGCGGTCAGACATGATTAGCGGATGATGCCTCGCTCGGACTGGGCAAAGAAGCGGGTGAACGGCTCCAGCTCGGCATGGCCTTGCTGGGCCTCGGACAGGATGGCTTCCTTGGCGGCATCGTATTGCAGACCCTGGCGATACAGCGCCTTGTAAGCATTGCGCACACGACGGATCTGCTCCGGCGTGAAGCCGCGACGCTTAAGGCCCTCGGCATTGATGCCGGCCGGAACGGCACGGTTGCCATGCGCCATCACATAAGGCGGCACATCCTGTGCCACGGCACTGGCAAAGGCCGTCATGGCGTGATCACCGACGATGGCGAACTGGTGCACACTGGTGAAACCACCCAGAATCACCCAGTCACCGATATGCACATGGCCGCCCAGCGTGGCGTTATTGGCAAAGATGGTGTTGTTGCCGATCTGGCAGTCATGGCCCAGATGGACATAGGCCATGATCCAGTTATTGTTACCCAGGCGGGTGACACCCACGTCCTGCGCGGTACCAATATTGAAGGTACAGAATTCGCGAATGGTGTTGTTGTCACCAATTTCCAGGCGAGTGGGTTCGCCGGCGTATTTCTTGTCCTGCGGGATGGCACCCAGCGAGCTGAACTGGAAGATGCGGTTGTTCTTGCCGATGCTGGTATGGCCTTCAATCACCACGTGCGGCCCCACCCAGGTACCGCTGTCTATGCTGACATCCGGCCCGATGATGGAGTAAGCGCCGATTTCCACGTCATCGGCAATCTTTGCCTTGGGATCGACAATGGCTGTCGGATGAATGGCCATGATCAGACCTCGCGTTTGGCACACATGATTTCGGCTTCGCAAGCCACTTGGCCATCCACCAGTGCACGGGCATTGTACTTGCCAATACCGCGCTTGACGGTGATCTGCTCCACTTCAAAAATCAGCTGGTCGCCCGGCACTACCTGGCGCTTGAAGCGGGCCTTGTCGATGCCGACAAAGAAATACAGCTCGTTTTCGGCGCGCTCACCCTGGCTCTTGATGGCCAGGATGCCGGCAGCCTGCGCCAGTGCTTCGATGATCAGCACGCCCGGCATGACCGGGTA
This sequence comes from Aquitalea sp., assembly GCA_019232735.1. Taxonomy (GTDB): domain Bacteria; phylum Pseudomonadota; class Gammaproteobacteria; order Burkholderiales; family Chromobacteriaceae; genus Aquitalea. Next base: position 1,550 of record JAFANL010000009.1, read on the forward strand.
TTGCTCGAAGTGACCACAAAAGAAAGGCTCGTTGATGGTGACGTTCTTCAGTGCCTTGATGCGGGTATCCGGCACCATTTCAGTGACACGATCCACCAGCAGGAAGGGGTAGCGGTGCGGCAGGCACTTCATGATTTCCCGTACATCGATGCTTACGGCGTGTTCAGTCATTGGCGTTGTCCTTTTCTTCTTTCAGATTGCCGATCTCGCGTTCGAGTTGTTTTATCCGCTTGGCGAGATCGTCCAGATGTCTTACGTGAACGGCGTTACCCAGCCATTCCTTCATGGTTTGCAGCGGGTAGGACGAGGCATAGGTGTCCGGCTGGCGGATGGATTTGGACACCAGGGTGCCACCACCGATATGCGTCTTGTCCGCCACCTCGATATGGCCGACAAACATGGCCGCCCCGCCCACGGTGCAATAGGCGCCGATCTTGGTACTGCCGGCAATGCCCACGCAACCGGCGATGGCGGTATGCTCGCCGATCTGCACGTTGTGCGCGATTTGCACCAGATTGTCGATCTTGGCCCCGCGCCGGATGATGGTATCGGCCAGCGCACCACGGTCGATGGTGGTGTTGGCGCCCACTTCGACATCATCCTCCAGGATGGTGCGCCCGGTTTGCGGGATCTTGAACCACTGATTCTTGGCCCAGGCCAGGCCAAAACCGTCAGCACCGATCACGCTGCCGGAATGCACGGCGACACGACTACCCAGCACACAACCGTGGTAAACCGTGACATTGGGGTAAAGCACCACATCATCCCCCAGCACGGTAGCATCACCGATCACCACCCCCGGATGCAGGATGCAGCGTTCGCCGATTACCACATTACGGCCGATGCTGACATGCTCGCGTACCTCGCTGCTGCTGCCGATAACACTGCCCTCACCCACAACGGCCAAGGCATGCACGCCCGCCTTTGGCTGTGCCGGCGGATGGAACAATGTGGCCACCTTGGCAAAGTACAGATAGGGATCATCGACCATGATCCAGGAACGTGCCGAATCAAGCTCGGCTTCCAGTTTTGGCGACACGATGACGGCGCCGGCAGCGCACTCACCCAGTTGCTTGCGATACTTGGGATTGGACAGAAAGGTGATGTCAGCCGGACCGGCCACATCCAGCGGAGCCAGTTGCTCCACGCTGCGATCCGCTCCTTTGAGCGTGCCACCCAACTGGGCAACAATATGTGAAAGCGTGTACGCCATCAAAAAATGAAAGCCGACCCCGGGTCGGCTTCTCCGGTAACAGTGGGGCAGGACTACTTGTCGAGTTCCTTCAGTACCTTGCTAGTCAGATCGAACTTGGGATTGACATAGACAACGTCCTGCAGGATCAGGTCATATTGCTCGCGGTCAGCGATCTGCTTCAGTACGCGATTGGCACGCTCCTGTACCGAGGCAAACTCCTCATTGCGACGCTGATTGAAGTCCTCGGACAGTTCGCGCGCCTTGGCGCGATAGTCGCGATCCAGCCCCGCATATTCGCGCTCGTAACGCTTGCGGTCATCAATAGACAGATTGCTCTTGGACATCAGGCCTTCCAATTCCTTGGCACGGCCTTCCATTTTCCTGAGCTCGGCGCGGCGGTCGGCAAACTCCTTGTCCAGTTTCTTCTGGATGGCGATAGCCGGGGCCGCCTCGCGGTAAACCCGTTCGATATTGACAAAACCCAGTTTGAAATCCGCCGCGTTTGCCTGCACCGCCACCAGGGCCAGGGCCGCAATCACGCCTTTGAAAGAAGATTTCATGTTCAGGCCTCTTTCGATTTAGAAGACAGTACCCAGCTGGAACTGGAAGCGTTGATACTTGTCGCCATCCTTCTTGCGCAGCGGGTCTGCATAACTGAACTTCATCGGCCCCAGCGGGGACAGCCAGGTCAGGGCAAAACCGGTGGAGTAGCGCAGTTCACTGCTAGCCGTACTACCCGTAAAGGTGGAGTCCCAGACCGTACCGGCATCCAGGAAGACACTGGCGCGTACCGATTTGTTGTCCTTCATGCCCGGGAAGGGGAACAGGATTTCCGCGTTGGCCACGGCCTTGCGGGTACCGCCCATGTAGTCCCCATTGGTGTCCTTCGGACCCAGGCTGTTGGTGTCATAACCGCGTACAGAACCGATACCACCCAGATAGAAGTTCTGGAAGAAGGGCAAGGTGGAGGTCTTGCCATAACCAGCGGCATAACCCACTTCACCATTCAGCATCAGGGTATAGGTCTTGGACAGCGGGAAGAACCACTGTTGCGAATGCGTCAGGCGGTAGTACTCGAGGTCGCCGCCAGGCAGGCCGGCATCCAGCTGCACCTTGACCGAGGCACCACGGGTCGGCCACAAGGAGCTGTCACGGGTATCACGCCCCCAGCTGACCGAGCTCAGCAAGGTGTCATTCTTGGCACCATACTTGTTGACGAAGTCGATATAACGCTGCGGGCTGGTGTCGTAGGTGGTGATCTTGGTTTCTTCAACCCCCAGACTGAAGTTGATCCGGTCAAACTCGGTCACCGGCACACCAAAGCGCACTGCGGCACCATCGGTCGAGGTCTTGTAGGCCGAGGTGGAGGTGGCATCCGGGTT
>JAFANL010000029.1 GCA_019232735.1 Aquitalea sp.
GCACCACAGCAATCTTGCCAAAGGAGATGTGCGGGTGGGCATTGTGCTCGGTCACGCCGCCATGGGTGGCCCAGCGGGTATGGCCGATGCCAAGCGTGCCTTGCAGGTTTTCCGCTGCGGCAGCGGCTTCCATCTCGGCCACACGGCCGACACGGCGCACCCGGCTGATGGCGTCGCCGGTATGCACGGCGATGCCGGCGGAATCATAACCACGGTATTCCAGCCGCTTGAGGCCATCCACCAGAACAGGAACCACATTACGCGCCGCAATGGCGCCTACGATGCCACACATTATTTTCTCCTTGCGCTGTCGCTCGTCGAAGGCGCACAGATCAACGTGATGCCCTTCGCCTTGATGATGTCCCTGGAGGCGGCCGGCAGGGCGTCGTCCGTGATCAGGGTATGAATGTTGTGCCACGGCAATTCCAGATTGGGAATGCGGCGGCCTATCTTGTCCGACTCCACCATCACGATGACTTCGCGTGCCACTTCCGCCATGACGCGGGACAGGCCCACCAGCTCGTTGAAGGTGGTGGTGCCGCGCTCCAGATCGATGCCATCAGCACCGACAAACAGCTGGTCGAAGTCGTAGGAGCGCAGTACCTGTTCGGCCACCTGCCCCTGGAAGGATTCGGAGTGCGGGTCCCAGGTGCCGCCGGTCATCAGCAGCGTGGGTTCGTTTTCCAGCTCGCGCAGCGCCGCGGCCACGCTCAGTGAATTGGTCATCACCACCAGGCCACGCTTGTTGCCCAGTAGCGGAATCATGCCGCTGGTGGTGGTGCCGCTATCAATGATGATGCGGTTATGGTCGCGGATGCGCTCGGCGGCGGCACGGGCGATATCCAGCTTGCGGTCGGATACCACGCCGATTTCAGGTTCCACCGCCATTTCGCTGGGCAGCGAAACCGCACCGCCGTAACGACGCAGCAGCAGGCCGCCGGTTTCCAGCAGGGCCAGATCCTTGCGGATGGTGACTTCCGAAGTCGCAAAGCGCCGGGTGAGTTCGTCCACACTCACCTCGCCCCTTTCCTGTACCAGGGTGGCGATGGCGTGGCGGCGCTGTTGCGTGTTTCGTTTGGTCATGCCGATATTTCGTTTCGAAAGTTTGTGGATAATAGCAAGCGAAAATTCCGAATGCAATCTCCGCCTCTACCAAATTGACCATTTTTCTTTCGAACCGAAAGAAAACGGCAGTACTTCAGCAAGTAGTGGCCCAAAAACAAAACACCCGGCGACTTCCATCACAGAAGTACACCGGGTGTCGCACGGCCTTAGACAATTATCCGCAATCAGCTTTTTTTCTGCGGACGCTTCCAGCCAGCAATGGTCACCTGACGGGCGCGTGCCACGGTCAGGGCATCTGCCGGGGCGGTACGGCTGATCACCGAGCCCGCGCCCACGGTGGCACCGCTTTCCAGGGTGACCGGAGCCACCATCAGGGTGCCGGAACCGACAAAGACATTGTCGCCGATCACAGTCTTGAACTTGTTCACGCCATCGTAATTGCAGGTCACCGAGCCAGCGCCCACATTCACTTTGCTGCCGATTTCGGCATCACCAATGTAGGTGAGGTGATTGACCTTGGAACCCAGGCCAACCGTGCTCTTTTTGATTTCAACAAAATTGCCGATATGCACTTCGTCGGCCAGCACGGCACCAGGGCGCAGACGGGCATACGGGCCGAGGCGGCAATCAGCCCCTACCACGGCATCTTCCAGATGCGAGAAGGCGGCGATACGGGTGCCGGCAGCCACCTTGACGTTTTTCAGCACACAGTTGGCACCGATTTCGACATTGTCGCCCAGCTCGACTGCACCTTCGAATACGCAGTTGACATCGATGCTGACGTCACGGCCATGCAATAGCTGACCGCGGATATCGATGCGCGCCGGGTCAGCCAGTGTGACGCCGGCAGTCAGCAATGCACGCGCCTGATTCTGTTGCAGGATGCGCTCCAGCTCGGCCAGTTGCAGCTTGTTATTCACACCGGCTGCCTCCCAGGATGCCGCCACACTGGCGCTCTCCACCGGCACGCCGGCCGCGACCGCCAGCTCCAGTACATCGGTCAGATAGTATTCACCCTGGGCATTGCCATTGCGCAGGGCCTGCAGCCATGCACCCAGCTGAGCATTGGGCAGCACCATCATGCCGGTATTGATTTCACGGATGGCCAGCTGTTCCGGCGTGCAATCCTTGTGTTCGACAATGGCCTTGAGCTTGCCGTCGCTGCCACGCAGCATGCGGCCATAACCGCTGGCATCGTCCAGTACGTCGGTCAGCACCGCCATGCCATCGCCGGCAGCGCTCAGCAGTTGTTGCAGGGTCTCGCTGGTGGTCAACGGCACGTCGCCGTACAGCACCAGGGTCTTGCCGCTATCCGGCAGTGCCGGCAGCGCCATTTTCAAGGCATGGCCCGTGCCCAGCTGTTCGGCCTGTTCGGCCCAGATGATGTCCTCATCCTTGATGGCCTGGCGCACCTGGTCGCCACCAAAACCATAGACCACCACCAGGCGCGTCGGATTCAGTGTTCTGGCGGTGGCGATGACCCGCGCCAACATCGGTGCGCCACCGATGGGATGCAATACCTTGGGCTTGGCGGAGTACATGCGGGTACCCTTGCCTGCTGCCAGAATGACAATACTGAGGCTATCCATGCGAACTCTTTACTGGGCAAAAATGATGCAGAAATGAAAAAGGCTGCCACATCAGTGGCAGCCTGCAACTATACACGATTCGTTCCCGCGCTTTTAGTGCACGCGCTTCTTGAGATAGTCCAGCGCCTTGAGCTGGGCAATGGCCACTGCCAGGGCAGCGTGAGCCTTTGCCGTGCTCAGGTCGTCGGTAGCATGCTGCAGAGATTCTTCTGCTGCACGCTTCGCCTCATTGGCGCGAGCTTCGTCGAGATCCTCGCCGCGGATCGCCGTATCAGCCAGGACGGTGATGTGGGTGGGCTGCACTTCCAGCATGCCGCCGGAGACAGCCACCAACACTTCTTCCTTGCTACCCGGTACGGTCATGCGCAGTACACCGGGCTTGATACGGGTCAGGAGCGGCACGTGTCGCGGATAGACACCAATCTCACCTTCCAGCGCCGGAGCGACCAGAAACTCGGCTTCACCCGAGTAGATGAGTTGTTCGGTGCTGACCACTTCCACATGCATCTTGGACATAAGCCCTCTCCTTAATTAAAGGGTCTTGGCTTTCTCAGCAGCTTCTTCGATCGCACCAACCATGTAGAACGCTTGTTCCGGCAGGTGGTCGTATTCGCCAGCGAGAATCGCCTTGAAGCCCTTGATGGTGTCGCGCAGGGAGACGTATTTGCCCGGGGAACCGGTAAATACTTCAGCTACGTGGAAGGGCTGGGACAGGAAGCGCTGGATCTTACGAGCGCGTGCCACCACCAGCTTGTCGTCTTCCGACAGCTCGTCCATACCCAGAATCGCGATGATGTCGCGCAGTTCCTTGTAGCGTTGCAGCGTGGATTGCACGCCACGGGCTACGGAGTAGTGCTCGTCACCAACCACCAGCGGGTCCAGCTGACGCGAGGTCGAGTCCAGCGGATCCACGGCCGGGTAGATACCCAGGGCAGCGATGTCACGGGACAGAACCACGGTAGCGTCCAAGTGGGCGAAGGTGGTTGCCGGAGACGGGTCGGTCAAGTCATCCGCAGGGACGTAAACGGCCTGGATGGAGGTAATGGAACCATCCTTGGTCGAGGTAATACGTTCTTGCAGACGGCCCATTTCTTCGGCCAGCGTCGGCTGGTAACCCACTGCGGAAGGCATACGGCCCAAGAGAGCGGATACTTCGGTACCGGCCAGGGTGTAACGGTAGATGTTGTCTACGAACAGCAGAACGTCACGGCCTTTGCCGGAAGCGTCCTTCTCGTCACGGAAATGCTCGGCCATGGTCAGACCGGTCAGTGCAACGCGCAGACGGTTGCCCGGCGGCTCGTTCATCTGGCCATACACCATCGCTACCTTGTCCAGGACGTTGGAGTCCTTCATTTCGTGGTAGAAGTCGTTACCTTCACGGGTACGCTCACCTACACCAGCGAACACGGACAGACCGGAGTGGGCCTTCGCGATGTTGTTGATCAGTTCCATCATGTTCACGGTCTTGCCTACACCGGCACCGCCGAACAGACCAACCTTACCACCCTTGGCAAACGGGCAGAGCAGGTCAATCACCTTGATGCCGGTTTCCAACAGGTCGGTAGCGGAAGACAGCTCGTCAAACTTCGGAGCGGACTGGTGAATGGCGCGACGTGCGTCGGTAGCCACCGGACCAGCTTCGTCAACCGGGTTACCCAGTACGTCCATGATGCGACCCAGGGTGGCGTTACCAACCGGCACCGAAATCGGTGCGCCGGTGTTGGCTACAGCCATGCCACGCTTCAGGCCGTCCGAGCTACCCATCGCAATGGTACGGACCACGCCGTCGCCCAGCTGTTGCTGGACTTCGAGCGTCAGGTCAGCGTCAACCAGCTTCAGGGCATCATAAACCTTCGGCATGGCGTCGCGCGGGAATTCCACGTCGATCACCGCACCAATGATTTGTACGATTTTGCCTTGGCTCATTATCGGTTCCTAAACATTTAACTTTTACAGTCTGTGAACGGCTTACACCGCTGCGGCACCAGCCACAATCTCAGACAGCTCAGTGGTAATCGCCGCTTGACGGGCCTTGTTGTACACAAGGCGCAGCTGCTTGATCGTATTACCTGCGTTGTCGGTTGCGGCTTTCATGGCCACCATACGCGCTGCCTGTTCGGAAGCCATATTTTCGGCCAGAGCCTGATACACCACCGACTCCAGGTAACGCTTGACCAAGAACTCCATCAGGCTGGGGGCATCCGGTTCGTAGAGGTAATCCCACGAATGCGAGTGCTCCACCACCATGTGTTGCGGAGTCAACGGCAGGAGCTGTTCGAGCGTCGGTTCCTGTTTCATCGTGTTGATGAAACCGGAATAGACGATGTAAACCGCGTCCAGTTCGCCTTCAGCGTACTGTTTGAACAGCACTGTAAGCGGGCCAATTAGTTTGTCCATCTTCGGCACATCGCCGAGCTGGACTGCGCTTGCCACAACATTGAGGCGAGCACGCTGGCAGGCAGCAACGGCCTTCTGGCCGAGGCAGCACACGTCGATTTCGACGTCTTGTTCCTGCAGTTCCTTGACCTTGGCATAGAAGCGCTTGAACGAGTTCACGTTCAGGCCGCCACACAGGCCCTTGTCGGAGGACACCAGGATGATACCAGCGCGCTTGACAACGTCACGGCGTGCAAGCAGTGGATGACCAAGATCCGCGTTTGCCTGAGCAAGGTGCGCCATAACCGTGCGCACCTTCTCAGCATAAGGACGGGCAGCGCGCATACGCTCTTGCGTTTTGCGCATCTTGGAGGTTGACACCATTTGCATCGCGCGAGTGATCTTCTGCGTGTTTTGCACGCTTCGGATCTTGGTGAGAATCTCTTTACCGACTGCCATTCCTGAACCTTTCTTTAGCTACGACGTGAGTCGAAAGGCTCAGTTGAAGCTGTAGCCAGCCTTGAACGATTCCATCGCCTTGGCCAGTACCTTCTCGTTGTCGCCGGACAGGTCGCCCGAAGCGTTAACGGTGGCCAGCAGGTCGCTGTGGTTCGCACGCACGTAGGCGAGGAACTCAGCTTCGAATGCCAGGGCCTTTTTCACCGGAACGTCTTCGTAGCTGCCCTTGTTCACAGCCCACAGGGTCAGTGCCATTTCGGCAGTGGCCAGCGGTACGAACTGCTTCTGCTTCATCAGTTCGGTAACCACTTCACCGTGTTGCAGCTGCTTACGGGTAGCTTCGTCCAGGTCGGAAGCAAACTGCGAGAACGCAGCCAGTTCGCGATACTGGGCCAGTGCCAGACGGATACCGCCACCGAGCTTCTTGATGACCTTGGTCTGGGCCGCACCACCCACGCGGGATACCGAGATACCGGCGTTGATGGCCGGACGGATACCTGCGTTGAAGAGGTCGGATTCCAGGAAGATCTGGCCGTCGGTGATGGAAATCACGTTGGTCGGAACGAAGGCGGAAACGTCACCAGCCTGGGTTTCAATGATAGGCAGTGCGGTCAGCGAACCGGTCTTGCCCTTCACTTCGCCCTTGGTCAGTTTTTCTACTTCGTCCTCGTTGATGCGGGAAGCGCGTTCCAGCAGACGGGAGTGCAGGTAGAAAACGTCACCCGGGTAAGCTTCACGGCCCGGCGGACGACGCAGCAGCAGGGAGATCTGACGGTAGGCAACGGCTTGCTTGGACAAGTCATCGTATACGATCAGTGCATCTTCGCCGCGGTCGCGGAAGTATTCGCCCATCGCGCAACCGGAGTACGGGGCGATGAACTGCAGGGCAGCGGCTTCGGAAGCGGTAGCGGCTACGATGATGGTGTGACCCAGTGCACCGTGCTCTTCCAGCTTGCGTACCACGTTGGCAATGGAGGAGGCTTTTTGACCTACGGCAACGTAGATACAAACAACGCCAGTGCCTTTTTGATTGATGATGGCGTCCAGAGCAACGGCGGTCTTGCCGGTCTGACGGTCGCCAATGATCAGCTCACGCTGGCCACGGCCTACCGGTACCATGGAGTCAATCGCCTTCAGGCCAGTCTGCATCGGCTGGGATACCGACTGACGCGCAATCACGCCCGGCGCGATCTTTTCGATCGGGCTGGACAGCTTGGCGTTGATCGGGCCCTTGCCGTCAATCGGCTGACCCAGAGCATTGACTACACGGCCCACCAGTTCCGGACCTACCGGCACTTCCAGAATGCGACCGGTACACTTGACTTCGTCGCCTTCGGAAATGTGTTCGTACTCACCCAGAACCACGGCGCCGACAAAGTCGCGCTCCAGGTTCATGGCGAGGCCGTAGGTGTTGCCCGGGAACTCGAGCATTTCGCCCTGCATCACGTCTGCCAGACCGTGGACACGAACGATACCGTCGGTCACGGAAATTACCGTACCCTTGGTACGGACTTCAGCGCCTTCAGCCAGGTTCTGAATCTTGGCCTTGATCAGATCGCTGATTTCAGAGGGGTTCAACTGCATGATCTCTCCTAATTCTTGAGGCTTGCCGCCATCGCTTGCAGCTTGCCGCGCACGGAACTGTCGATGACATCGTCACCGACCAGCACGCGCACACCACCGATCAGATCGGCATTGTCACGCACATCAAGACGTACGGTTTTGCCGTACTGCTTGGAAAGCGTGCTGGTGAGTTCGGCTTTCTGTTCTTCGGTCAGCGGGAACGCCGTTTCAACTTGCGCATCAACGATGTTTTCCGCTTCAGCCTTGAACAGTTCAAACTGACTGGCGATATGCGGCAGCAGCATCAGGCGGTGGTTCTCGATCAGGGCGACCAGAAAGTTTTTTACGCTTTCGTTGGCACGCTCGCCGAGTACTTCCAGCATCAGCGCCTCAACCTCTTTTGCGGTATGTTTCGGATTGGTGACAACTTCAACCATATCCGGGTTGTTCACCATGGCAGCCAGCCACGCAAGCGCATCGGACCACTGGTCCAGCGTACGCGTTTCGGTGGCGAGGCTGTATACCGCTTCGGCGTAGGGCCTTGCGACGGTAATGAGTTCTGCCATGAGTTAATTAAAACTCCGCTTTGATGGAGGAAAGCAGGTCGGCGTGCTTGGCTGCATCGATCTCTTTGCGCAGGATCTTCTCTGCGCCAACTACGGCCAGCTGGGCCACATGCTCACGCAGGGCTTCCTTGGCACGCATAACTTCCTGATCGATCTGACCCTTGGCGTCGGCCACAATGCGGGCACCTTCGGTGCTGGCATTATCCTTGGCTTCGTCCACGATCTGGGTAGCACGCTTTTCAGCAGTGGCAATGATTTCCATTGCTTGCTGCTTGGCCTTGCGAACTTCGTCCGCAACGCGCTTTTCAGCGGCTTCCAGATCTTGCTTGCCACGTTCTGCAGCGGCCAGGCCGTCTGCAATACGCTTGGCACGCTCTTCCATCATATTGGTAAGCGGAGGCCAAACAAACTTCATGGTGAACCATACCAGGATGGCGAACGTGATCGCCTGGCCCAGTAGTGTTACGTTAAATTCCACGCTTGTTTTCCTCCAGAAAAAGACTTCTACACCAACCGTTTACTGACTAGAAATTAGCCACCCAGAGCTGCTTTGGCAGCGGACAGGAACGGGTTGCTGAAGGTGTACAGCATGGCAACGCCCACACCGATCATGGAAATCGCGTCCAGCAGACCGGCGATAATGAACAGTTTGGTTTGCAGAACCGGGATCATTTCCGGTTGACGGGCGGAGGCCTCGAGGAACTTGCCACCCAGAATGGCGAAACCGATAGCAGTACCCAGAGCGCCCAGGCCAATGATCAGAGCAGCTGCGATAGCGGTCATCGACTGAATCTGAGAAACGAGTGCTTCCATTATTTATCTCCTAAGACTTATGCAAGGATGGTTGGTAAAAAAACTAAAAACAAAGGTAAAACTCTAAAAAAACAGATACCACGAAACTCTTAGTGCGCTTCCACGGCCAGGCTCAGGTACACGATGGTCAGCATCATGAACACGAAGGCCTGCAGGGTGATGATCAGGATGTGGAAGATGGCCCACGGTGCACCCAGGATCCATTGCGCGCCCCAGGGCAGCAGTGCGATCAGGATGAAGATCAGTTCGCCAGCATACAGGTTACCGAACAAACGAAGCGAGAGAGAGATCGGCTTGGCGGCCAGTTCGACCAGCTGGAAGATGAAGTTCAGCGGGGCCAGGATGATGGCGCCAATCGGATTGTGGGTGTGGAACGGAGCGGTCAGCAGTTCCTTGCCCCAGCCGCCCAAGCCCTTGGCCTTGATGGAGAAGCCGATAATGCACAGGAACACGGACAGCGACATGGCGAAGGTGGCGTTCACGTCGGCAGACGGTACCGAACGGAAATAAACGTGATGCGGTTCCAGACCGAAGAAGCTGTGACCGATCCACTGGGCAATGTTCGGCAGCAGGTCAACCGGCAGCATGTCCATGGCGTTCATCAGGAAAATCCAGCAGAAGATGGTCAGCGCCAGCGGGGCTATGACGTTGCTCTTGGCATGGAAAATTTCTTTTACCTGGGTATCGACCAATTCGATGATGGATTCGACAAACAGCTGCAATTTGCCCGGATTTTCCAGGCTGGCGCGACGAGCCACCATGGCGAAGACGCCGGCAAACACGAAAGCCAGGAACAGGGAAACAGAGAAGGTATCTACGTGCAGGCTCCAGAAGCCGCGAGCCGGAGACGGATCGGAGTTCCAGAACGTAAGGTGGTGATTAATGTACTCAATTGCGTTGCTTGCCATCGCTCTTTTCTCAATTATTTGATTAGAAGCCCTAACCAGTAGCCGGACACCGTGGCAAAAAAGCCTGCCAGCAATCCCACTACCGATAAATCCTTGAAAAACACCAAAGATGCACCAAACATTAAGACAGTCAGCATGAATTTGACTGCCTCTGCCTTGAAGTGCGCCTTCATCAGCACCGCAGGTGGGACATGCCGCTTGGCGTAGGCGATCCTGGCATAAACCGCGGCGGGAATCAGCGCCGACAGGCCCCCCAACAGAACCGACACCGGAACCACAATGGTGCCGCCACTCAATACGGCACCAAGTAGTACGGCCACTACAAGCAGTTTTGCCTGCAGGCGCAGCACGCGCCCGACTTCCGGATTTTGCATGTCCGACACTTAAAAAATCGGTCGATTATAGGCTGAGCGCTTGATTTGCGTCAAATTGAACATAAGCGGCACTATTGCGGTGCAAAACAAAATCATTTGCTTGATTTTACTTGAAGTTTCTCCAGCAATCTTTCCAGATCATCCAGATTGGCATACTCCACCTGCAGGCGGCCTTGTCCACGTGCGCCATGGCGGATGCTGACCTTGGCGCCGATGCGCTCGGAAACCTCCTGCTCCAGTCGCGCGATGTCGGGATCGACCCGCTTTTCCGCTGTCGGCAGTGTGGTTTTTTGGTCAGACCATTGCTGCACCCGGCGCTCCACTTCCCGCACCGACCAGCCCTTTTCCACGGCAGCATGTGCCAGCTCCAGCTGCTGCACGACTGGCAGCGCCAGCAAGGCGCGGGCATGCCCCATCTCCAGCTGGCTATGGTGCAACATGGTCTGTACCGGCTCCGGCAGCGCCAACAGGCGCAACAGATTGGACACCGCACTGCGCGAACGCCCCACGGCATCGGCCGCGGTTTCATGCGTCAGTCCGAATTCGCTGATCAGCCGCTTCAGGCCTTGCGCTTCTTCAATCGGGTCCAGCTCCTGGCGCTGGATGTTCTCGATCAGTGCCATGGCCAATGCGGCTTCGTCGGCCACGGTTTTCACCACTGCTGGCACTTCGGCAAGACCTGCCCTGCGGGCAGCATGCCAACGACGCTCGCCGGCAATCAGTTCGTACTCACCCAGTCCGATTTCGCGTACCACGACCGGCTGAATGATGCCCTGGGCGCGAATGGAAGCCGCCAGCTCGTCCAGCGCGGCTTCGTTCATATGGCTGCGGGGCTGGTATTTGCCGGGACGGATCAGGTCGATGGAAAGCGTGGTGAGGCGGTCATCCACCGCAGCACTGGTGGCGAGGAGCGCGTCAAGACCGCGCCCGAGTCCTTTGAGTTTGGCCATGATGTCAGACAGAAGGGGTTGCGGTTGCGGGTTCGAGACGGGCAGTCAGTTCCTGCGCCAGCGCCAGATAAGCCTGTGCGCCTCGGGCATTGCGGTCGTACACCAGCCCGGGTAGTCCATGGCTTGGCGCCTCCGCCAGGCGGACATTGCGCGGGATGACGGTTTCGAACACCTTGTTGCCAAAGTGATTGGCCAGCTGCTCGGAAACCTGCTGTGAAAGATTACTACGTGCATCGAACATGGTACGCAGCAGGCCCATGATTTCAATACGCGGATTGACGGCCACGCGCACTTTACGCAGCGTGGTCACCAGATCGGACAGTCCCTCCAGCGCATAGTATTCACACACCATGGGGATCAGCACGCTGTCGGCGGCCACCAGGCCATTGAGCGTCAGCAGGTTGAGCGAGGGCGGGCAGTCGATCAGCACGTAGTCGTATTGGTCGTCCACCGTGCTCAGGGCGTTCTTGAGGCGTGCTTCGCGCGCCAGTTCGTTCACCAGCTCCAGCTCGGCACCGCCCAGGTCGCGATTGGCCGGCAACACGTGGTAGCCGCCCTCTTTTGCCGGCTGACGCGCCTCTTCCACTGAAGCATCGCCCAGCAGAACGTGGTACACCGAGCGTTCCAGTGCCTGCTTGGCAATGCCGCTGCCCATGGTGGCATTGCCTTGCGGGTCCAGGTCGACAATCAGTACCCGTCGCCCCAGTTCGGCCAGACCTGCTGCCAGGTTGACCACGGTGGTGGTCTTGCCGACCCCACCTTTCTGGTTGGCGACCGCGATCACCCGTGCATTCATTTAGCCACCATTCTCACCAGATGACGTTCGGCGTCCAGGCCGGGCACCGATACCGGTACGACTTCGGCAACGGCCACCGTTGCCGGCAGCAGCGAGATTTCTTCGTAGGGATACACACCCTTCATCGCCAGGTATTGACCACCTTCTGCCAGCAGATGCGGGGTCAGTTTGACAAACTCGGCCAGCTCGGCAAAGGCGCGGCTGGTGATACGGTCGAACTTCTGCTCCGGCTGATAGGCTTCCACCCTGCTGGTGATCACCTCGACATTGGGCAAGCCCAGTTCGATGACCGCCTGACGCAGGAAGGTGGTTTTCTTGTGGTTGGCATCCAGCACCACCACTTGCAGGTCGGGACGGGCAATGGCCGCTGGAATACCCGGCATGCCGCCACCGGAACCCACATCCAGCAAACGGGTGCCACCATTCAGGTGCGGTACCAGCGACAGGCTGTCCAGCAAATGGTAGCTGACCATGCGCTGCTCTTCGCGCACGGCGGTCAGGTTATAGGTGTGGTTCCACTTGGCCAGCAGGTTCAGGTAGCCATCCAGCAGGGCCAGCTGTTGTTCGGAGAGGCCCAGGGCCAGCTGATCCAGCCCGTGTTTCAGTTCTGCAGTATGTGTCATGCGCTTGGCTTGCAATTATTCGGTTTTGGCGTCGGCAAAGCCGCGCTTCAGATGCACCATCAGCAGGGCAACCGCGGCCGGGGTGATGCCCTGGATGCGCGATGCCTGGCCCAGGGTTTCCGGGCGCTGCTGATTCAGTTTTTGCTGCACTTCCTTGGACAGACCCTTGACCAGGCTGAAGTCGATGTCAGCCGGCAGGCGGATGTCTTCCAGATTGTCGCGACGCGCCAGCTCTTCGTTCTGGCGGTTGATATAGCCTTGATATTTGACCTGAATTTCCACTTGCTCGGCAACCACGTCGTCCGCCACACCGCCCGCTGCTTCCGGCAGGGTCATCAGCTCGCGATAGGCGACATTGGGGCGTTTGAGCAAGTCGAACAGGTTGTACTCGCGCTCAATCCCCTTGCCCAGCAGGGTTTCCAGCGCAGCGGCATCCTGCAGTTTGGCCGGATGCAGCCAGGTGGTTTTCAGGCGTGCGGTTTCTGCTTCCACCGCGTCGCGTTTACGGCAGAAGGCATCCCACTGGGCATCGCCAACCAGACCGAGCTTGCGGCCCATTTCGGTCAGGCGCAAGTCGGCATTGTCTTCGCGCAGTTGCAGGCGGAATTCGGCACGGCTAGTAAACATGCGGTAGGGCTCGGACACGCCCTTGGTAATCAGGTCGTCCACCAGCACGCCCAGATAGGCTTCGTCACGGCGCGGACACCAGCCTTCTTCATCGCGGGAATACAGACCGGCATTCAGACCGGCCAACAGGCCCTGGGCTGCGGCTTCTTCGTAACCGGTGGTGCCATTGATCTGGCCGGCAAAGAACAGGCCCTTGATGGACTTGGTTTCCAGCGTGGACTTGAGACCGCGCGGGTCGAAGTAATCGTATTCGATGGCATAGCCGGGGCGCAGGATGTGCGCGTTTTCCATGCCACGGATGGAGCGTACCGCCGCCAGCTGGATATCAAACGGCAGGCTGGTGGAAATCCCGTTAGGGTAAAACTCGTGCGTGGTCAGACCTTCCGGCTCCAGGAATACCTGGTGGCTGTCCTTGTCGGCAAAACGGTTGATCTTGTCCTCGATGGACGGGCAGTAACGCGGGCCAACGCCTTCGATCACCCCGGTAAACATCGGGCTGCGCTCGAAGCCGGAACGGATGATGTCGTGGGTCTGTTGATTGGTATGGGTAATCCAGCACGGCAGCTGCTTGGGATGCATGCTGCGCTGGCCACGATAGGAGAATACGGGCTCCGGGCTGTCACCCGGCTGCTCTTCCATCACCGAGAAATCAATGCTGCGGCCATCAATGCGCGGTGGGGTACCGGTCTTGAGACGGCCCACCGGCAGGTCCAGCTCGCGCAGGCGCGCGCCCAGCGTGGAGGCAGCCTGATCACCAGCACGACCACCGGTGTAGTTTTCCAGACCGACGTGAATCTTGCCGGACAGGAAAGTGCCGGCCGTCAGCACCACGGTGCGGGCGCGGAACACGATGCCGATGGCGGTGATGGCACCAGCCACGTGATCACCCTCGATCAGCAAATCATCCACCGGTTGCTGGAACAGCGTCAGATTGGGCTGATTCTCCAGCATCTCGCGGATGGCTGCCTTGTACAGGATGCGGTCGGCCTGGGCACGAGTTGCGCGTACTGCCGGCCCTTTGGAGGCATTCAGGGTACGGAACTGGATGCCGCCGATATCAGTGGCCAAGGCCATGGCACCGCCCAGCGCATCCACTTCCTTCACCAGATGTCCCTTGCCGATGCCACCAATCGACGGATTGCACGACATCTGACCCAGGGTCTCGATATTGTGGGTAAGCAGAAGCGTGGCGCGGCCCATGCGGGCGGCGGCCAGGGCGGCCTCGGTGCCGGCGTGGCCACCACCGACCACGATCACGTCAAATTGTGTGGGATAAATCATCTGGCTGTACTCGGAAGCCCGTGCATGCAAACAAGGCATGGGCGAGGCGTGCAGGAAAAACGGCCTATTCTACGGCAAAACCGATCACCATGTAAGTCATTGATTTACTTCAGCCCTGCTGTAACCAGTCGTTAAAACGGCGGTCATTCACAAGTCATGTGACGGAAATGTCGTCGTCAAACAGGATGATTAGCATGGTTTGCACAGGCGGAGGCCGAAAAAGCTGCTGCCAAATGAAGGAGTTGCCATACCAGGCTGGATGGAAGGCTTCCATTCTGCACCATGGTTCAGGCGACATCCGGTGCTGACAAAACTAGCATGCCATACACATTCTCAGGGGAGATCAGTCATGCAACTTAACGAAAGCATTGCCGCCCGCCGCCAATTGAAACTGGGCGTTCGCGTTGCCGAAACCGCCGAAGACATCCGCCGCGCCCAGAAACTGCGTTTTGATGTATTTGCCGGCGAAATGGGTGCCGAGCTGTCCTCCCGCGAACTGGGCATCGATTGCGATGAATATGATGCACTGTGCGACCACCTGATCGTGGAAGACGCCAACAGCGGCCTGGTGGTCGGCACCTATCGCATGCTGCCTCCCGACATGGCGCGCCGCGCCCCCTCGCTGTACTCCGAACATGAATTCGATCTCACCCGGCTGGACAATCTGCGCGATGGCCTGATCGAGGTTGGCCGCTCCTGCGTGCACAAGGACTTCCGCAGCGGCGGTGTCATCGCCCTGCTGTGGTCCGGCCTGGCCGACTACGTACAGAAAAAAGGTGGCGAATACCTGGCTGGTTGCGCCAGTGTCAGCCTGGTCGATGGCGGCCATCAGGCGGTCAGCCTGTATCGCCAGCTGGAAGCCAGCCACCTGTCCCCGGCGGAATGGCGCGTCTTCCCGCACCTGCCGCTGCCGCTGGACCGCATCCATGACGATGCACCGTCCTCGCCGATGCCGCCGCTGATCAAGGGCTACCTGCGCGCCGGTGCCTTCATCTGCGGCGAACCGGCCTGGGACCCGGATTTCAACTGCGCCGACTTCTTCATGCTGCTGCCGATGAGCCGCCTCACCGGCCGTTACAACCGTCACTTCGTGGGCTGATTCCCGGCCCGCTGCAGCCTGGCTGCTGTCATCAGCCTGGACGAAGCCCCCGTTCGTCCGGGCTGTTCTGTTTTCAGGTGACCATTCCCGGCTACAATCCGGCCCATGAACTATCCGTTTGCAGCCGTCGGCATCGTCCACTCGCCCTACAAGGAAAAATTCGGTATTCCGCGCCAGCCCTCGCTGGCTCCGGCCGCCGATGTCAGCGTGGAACTGCTCCCCCCCTACAATCACCCGGACACGGTACGTGGGCTGGAAGCCTTCTCCCATGTCTGGATCAGCTTCGTGTTCCACCAGACCGCCAATCGCGGCTGGCAAGCACTGGTGCGCCCGCCACGACTGGGCGGCAATGCCAAGGTTGGCGTGTTTGCCAGCCGTTCCACCCACCGCCCCAATCCACTGGGCCTGTCGCTGGTGGAACTGCGCGGCATCGACCTGAGCGATGGCGTCCGCCTGCAGCTGGCCGGTGCCGACCTGCTGGACGGCACCCCGGTACTGGACATCAAGCCTTACATTCCCTTTGTGGAAGCGCGGCCGGAAGCCCTGGGCGGCTTTGTCGACGGGCCGCCACCCAGCTTGCACATTGTCTGGAGTGAACAGGCGCTGCAGCAGCTGGCCGCCCTGCCCGCCCCGCCTGCCGCCCTGCCCCAGCTGATCGAACAGGTACTGGCACAAGACCCCAGACCAGCCTATCAGGACGATCCGCAGCGGGTTTACGGTGTGCGGCTGTACGACTACAACATCCGCTTCCGTGTGGCGGATGCGCATGCCCACGTGCTTGAAATACAGCTGGCAGCCCCGAACTAAAGCCTCATGCTCCGGTCACACCGGAGCCCTTTACTCTGGAGAACATCATCATGACACCACGCGCGAAGACGATCATGCTCGCCTTCACCCTGGTTTCTGTCCTGGCGGCACCGTTTGCGGAAGCCGCTCGTCTGGGCGGAGGCAAGAGCGCCGGCATGCGCCGCTCGGCCCCGACCAAGAGCTACCAGCAGCCCACCCCGATGCCGGCTCCGGCCCCGGTACCGCAAGCTGCACCCCAAGCACAGCCCAAGAAAGGCCCGGGCATCGGCACGGCCATTGCCGCAGGTGCCGCCGGCGCAGCAGCCGGCTACATGCTGGGTTCGGCCATGAACAATAACCACGCCTCCGGCAATGCCGTTGAAAACGGCAGCGGTTCCGGCATGCCCTGGGGCACGCTGGCCTTGCTGGGCCTGCTGGGTATTGGCGGCCTGATGTGGTTCCGTCGCAAGACGGCCAGTACCGCGCCGATGAATGCACCACTGCCGGCCGGCAATAGCCCGGTTTTCAACAGTGAAAGCCAGGATGCCGCCCGCTTCGAGCCGATTCCCAAGATCGGTTCCGGCCTGGGTCAGACACCGTCTTATGGTGCGGCACCGGCCATGGCCAGCAGCCTGGCGCGCCTGCCCGATGGCACGGAAACGCCGAACTTCCTGCGCCAGGCCAAGGCCACTTTCCTGCATCTGCAAAGCCTGAACACCCCGGACAGCCTGGAAGAAGTACGCAAGTACATGACGCCGGATCTGTTTGAAGGCCTGCGCAATGACATCGCCGGCAACAGCGATGTGGCAGACTTCCCGCAGCTGGACTGCCAGCTGGCTGAAGCCGTGGAAGAAGCCGGCCGTTACATTGCCACCGTACGGTTCTCCGGCACGGTCAGCGAATCGGTCAATGCCCCTGCCGTGCCATTTGGCGAATACTGGCACTACATCAAGGATGGCAGCACCGGCGGCAAATGGCTGGTAGCCGGCATCCAGCAGGAATAAATCCGGTTTTCAGCACGATTTATCTTAACGGGCCCTGTCGGGCCCGTTTTTTATTGGCCGCCCATGCTCTACACTGGAATGCCAATTGCTAGAGAGATTGGCATACGGGCCAACAAGAGCCCTACTCCAGGAAGGAATGTACTGCAATGAAACGTTTCGAGCATGCCGGTCTGACCCTCGGTAGCCATTTCCAGCCCATCTACAGCCTGGCGCACCGCCGCACGGTAGGCATGGAAGCCCTGCTGCGCGCCGAGCAGAACCAGCAGCCTCTCTCCCCGGCGGAAGCCTTTTACGCCATGGTGTCGCCGGAGCGCCGCCACGGCCTTGATCTGGCCGTCAGCCAGGCGCATGTCTACCAGTTTTCCCAGCTGGAGCAGAGCCACCCGCACTGGCTGTTCCTGAATGTGGATGCCTCTTCCCTGTCCCGACCGGAACGCGCCATGGCGCTGGCCAATGCCATCCGTGAAGCCGGCCTGCAACCCGGCAATGTGGTGCTGGAGGTACTGGAACACGTGCTGGAAGTGGACGAAGCCCTGATCGAAGGCGTCAACCTGCTGAAAAAAGCCGGTTTCCTGATCGCCATTGACGACTTTGGCGTTGGCCACTCCAATCTGGACCGGGTCTGTCAGCTGGAGCCGGACCTGGTGAAATTCGACAAGGACCTGCTGCGCAGCGCCGTCAGCCAGCCACGCACCCGCAATCTGCTTTCCAGATTGGTGCGACTGATGCACGAAATTGGTGCACTAGTGGTGGAAGAAGGCATCGAAACCGAAAACGACGTACTGGTGGCACTGGAGTCCGGCTGCGACCTGGTACAAGGCTATTATGTGGCGCGCCCGGCAACGGAGCCGGACCCGGACGACATCATCACCAAGCGACTGGATTCGCGCTGGGACGAACTGATGGTGCGTGACCTGCTCAAGCGCAAGATCACCCGTCGCCAGATCGAACTGGCACGGCAAGCCTTTGTGCAATCCGCCATCTCGCTGATGCAGGGCACCCCCTTCGATCAGGCAGCCACACCCATGCTGTCCATGCCGGACGTAATCCGCTGCTTCCTGCTGGATAGCGAAGGCCGCCAGCTTGGGCGCAACCTGAACAACCGCCACAACACGGTGGCCAGCAATCTGAAATTTGCCCCGCTGGCCGATACCACCGGCGCCGTGTGGTCGCGTCGCGCCTATTTCCAGCACGCCATTGATCAGCCCGGCGTGCTGTACATGAGCGAGCCTTATCTGTCGATGACGGACACCCGCTCCTGCGTCACCTTGTCGATGGCCATCGAGATCGACGAAGCCATGCACGTCCTGTGTGCCGATGTACTGGCACCCCGTGTGCACGGCAGCTAAGCCGGTACGGAAGCCAGACCCCGGACATGAAAAAGGACCGCGCGCGGTCCTGTTTCAGTCGCAACCGGCTCTTGCCGCAGGCGCTTATTGATCCGGGGTGATTTCGTTCAGGCTCTCGAACACCGTCACCACCTTTTGCACCCCGGCGGTTTCGCTCACCACCTGGGTCACGGCCTGCCCCTCTGCCGGTGTGACCAGACCCAGCAGATACACCACGCCACGCTCGGTCACCACCTTGACATGATTGGGGGAGTAGCCCTTGCCATCCAGCATGCGGGTACGCACCTTGCTGGTGATCCAGGCATCGTTGCTGCGCTCGGAGAAGCCGGAAACCGGCGCCACCACCGTGTAATCCGACACGCGGCGCACATTCGGCGTGGCACGGGCGATCAGCTCGGCCTGTTGACGCGCCTCTTCCGACGGCACCTCACCGGTCAGCAACACGGCACGGTTATAGCTGGTGGTATTGATATGGGCAGACGGCAGCTTGTTGCTCAGCTGTGACGCCACCTTGGCTTCAATGCCCTGGTCATCGACATAAGAACCACTGGAACGGCGATCGGTCGCCACCAGTGCCCCACCCGCCACGCCACCGGCAGCCAGGGCAAAGCAACCGGACAAGGCGCTGGACACGCCGGCGGCCAACAGCAGGCTAAGTACGGTACGTTTCATTACTCACCTCCCAACAACATGTAGTCAATGGCATCGCACAAGGCATGCACCAGCAGGATGTGCACTTCCTGAATCCGCGCCGTGCGCAGTACCGGCACATTCAGCTGGATGTCTTCCGGGGACAAGATTTCACTGATTTTGCCGCCATCCTTGCCGGTCAGGGCAATCACACCCATGCCACGTTCGTGGGCGGCATAAATGGCCTCGATCACATTGGCGGAATTGCCTGACGTGGAAATAGCCAGCAGCAGGTCGTTGGTATGGCCCAAGGCGCGTACCTGCTTGGAAAAGATCATGTCGAAATCGTAATCATTGCCGATGGCAGTCAGCGCCGAGGTATCGGTGGCCAGCGAAATGGCGGCCAGACCCGGCCTTTCCTTTTCGAAACGACCCAGCATCTCGGCTGCAAAATGCTGGGCATCCGCTGCCGAGCCGCCATTGCCGCAAGCCAGGATCTTGCCCTCGTTCATCAGGCAGCCCACCATGCGCTCTGCCGCCAGGGCCACGGCCGGTGACAGCAGCTCCATCGCCTCCTGCTTGGCGGCAATGCTTTCCAGAAAATGTCCGTTGACGCGTTCAATCAGGTCCATGTGCTTCCTCGTAGCAGCCGGGCACGGCTGCTATGCAAAAATGTTTTTCAACCACTGCAAGGGCTGCTCGCCTTCGCTCAGCACAGCATCAAAACGACAGGGTGCGTCTACTCGCCTTTCCGACAGGTAGACCGCCGCCGCATGCATGAGTTTCCTTTGCTTGGCCGCCGTGATGCTATAAGCCGCACCACCAAAACGACCACTGGCACGATGACGCACTTCGACAAATACCAGGCAGGCACCATCCCGCATGATCAGGTCGATCTCGCCACCCCGGCACAACCAGTTGCGCTCCACCAGCCGCAAACCCTGCTGCTGCAAAAAAGACAGGGCCCGCTGTTCTGCTTGCAGGCCCTGTGGATTCATCTGACTTACTCGCCTTCGCCAATCAGCGAAACCGGCAACTGGCGGTCAAACACCCGGTCGCGGCCCAGCTTCAGATCACCGGTAACGCCATCCAGCTTGATGGCGGAAGGATTACGGCTGCTGCCCAACAACAAGGCCAGGCGATAGGCATCAATACCCAGGGCATACAGACGCTCGGTCTGCAAGGTCAGCGCGCTTCCCGGACGGGCATAGCGCTTGACCGCCGGATGCTGCGGCATCAGGAACCAGGGCATATCGATAAAACGGATACCGGCCAGTTGCTTGTCCGGGCTACGGGTACTGATCTGCGAAGTGGCATACACCGGCAAATCCACCGGCAAGGCCGGTTTCAGCCTGGCCGCCTCGGCCGGCTCCACCGCCAGGAACACCGCATCCGCCTTGCTGACGGCCAGGGTCAGTTCCGCCAGGTTCTGGCCGTTGTCCTCGATCTGCTGCGCGTCCTTGTTGCCCTGGCTGCGCCACTCATCGGCAAACGCCTGCTTCAGCCGACTGGACAAGACCTCGCCATCAGCGATGATCAGCGGATTACTGCGGCCATCTTCCCGCATCAGGCGGGCAATCTGCCGCGCCTCCACCTCGACATTCAGCGCCAGGGTAAACAGCTTGGGATTGGTCGGCACCTCCCGCCCTACCGCATTGAGCGCCAGCGTGGGCACACTGACATACGGTGCCACCACCGCAATACCGGTGCGCGACAAGGGGCCGATCACCACATTCACCCCACCGGCAACCGCCTCACGGTAACGCTGGGCGGCGTTATGTTCATCCGCATCAATCACCACCACCTCGGCTTGCGGATCGACATCATGTGCCGCCTCCACCCCGCTACGCACCACGGCAGCCGCCTCGCCCAGCAATTTGGACTCGGTGGGCAACAGCAAACCTATCTTCACCCGCTGCGGCACCTTGCCCGGTGCGGCCAAGGGCTTGCCTGCCGGCACCATGGCCGGGGCGGATGCCGGGGTAGTCTGCGCGCGTGGGGTTTGGCCGGCCACGTTATTGAGCGGCGCAGCATTGAGTTGGATGATATAGTCCGGTGCCTGCGCCTGCGCAGTCGTCAACCATGTCATCATGACGCCAACCAACAGCGGAGCCAGTCTTTGCATACTTCGTTCGCTCACTTGCTTGAATCTGCACGGGAAAGTTTCTGTCGCGGCACATTATATGTGGTGGCCACTCCCATTGGAAACCTGGGAGATGTTACCGCACGTGCGCTGACCGCCTTTGGCGTGGCCGATATCGTGTGTGCCGAAGACACCCGCGTCACCGGCAGCCTGCTGACAGCCTACGGCATTCACGCCAGAAAACTGGTCAGCCTGCGCGAACACAACGAACGCAGCATGGCCGAACAAGTCATCCGCTGGCTGGCCGAAGGCCTGATCGTGGTGCAAGTCTCCGATGCCGGCACCCCCGCTGTTTCCGACCCCGGAGCCCGGCTGGTGGAAGCCGTCCGCGCGGCCGGCCACCCGGTACGCCCGATTCCCGGCGTCTCCGCCGTCATCACCGCACTGTCCGCCAGCGGCTTTACCAGCAATGCCTTCCTGTTCCATGGATTTCTGCCGCCCAAAAGCGGCGAACGCCGCCGTACCCTGCAGCAATGGCTGAGCGCCGACCACCTGGTGGTGTGCTACGAAGCCCCGCATCGCATTGTCGATACCCTGCAAGACATCGTGGCCGAACTGGGCGCCGAGCGTCCGCTGATGCTGGCGCGCGAACTGACCAAAACCTTTGAAACCTTCCAGCGCATGCCGGCGGGCGCACTGCTGGAATGGGTCAAGGCCGACAGCAACCAGCAGCGCGGCGAGATCGTGCTGATCATCGACGCCGCCCCACAGCCCGACAATGACGAAGCCCTGCCAGAAGAAGCCGTACGTGTAATGGGCATCCTCAGCGCGGAGCTGCCACTGAAACAGGCCTCCACCTTGGCCGCACAGATTACCGGTGCCAACCGCAAGCAACTGTACGACCACGCCCTGCAATTGAAAAAGGACAGCGCGGAATGATTTACAAGGGCAGGCAGATCGGATAGACTTGCCTCCTCTTGCGATGCCCGGGTGGCGAAATCGGTAGACGCAGGGGATTCAAAATCCCCCGCCGCAAGGTGTGTCGGTTCGAGTCCGACCCCGGGCACCAAGTCCTTACCAGATAAGGATTTCCGCAAGAATCAAAACAGCGCCGAAAGGCGCTTTTTTGTTGCCTGAATTCTGCCGGCCCATGCCATTTTCCCGGCACCGCACTGATCCCCCCCCAAGCCTTATTCCACCCACGACGTTGTCTCAGCATTCCACGGTTTGAGTCTGAATCTCCACGGTTTACCCCAAAATATCCACATCCTGTGTTTACCTACTTTGCCTCTCTTTAATTCTTATTTTTTATAAAAATCAAAAAGATAGCGATAAGAAAACAGTGAAAAAGGCCGGATGGACAATCCACGGCTTCAGGAACACAATGCCAAATGCATTTACGGTTTCATCAGCGCAAACCATGGAAACCACAGATAGCAATATCAACTCAAGTCATTGATTTATTGAGAATTCTTAGGTACCAACGGAATAGCAGAAAACCCGTTGGAGAAACCGTGGGGCTGAAACCCTTGCCTGGCAAGGCTTTGCGGGGTGCATCCACGGTTTGGGGTGGTTTTTAGGTGTGTGTGTCTGGCTGGTAGGAGACTGATCAGGAGTGAGAGACTGCTTCCAGCCAGAAGCGTCCATTACTTAATATACGAAGCCAAAGACCTAGGTTCGGCCAAAGCGGCTATCAATACCGTTGTGATATAGTGACAGCAATCTGCCAGCTTTATTGCAACTCTATGAGAATTTCATGTTGAGAATATAAAGTTAACATAAAATTTTATTGGTATATCTTTATTTGAGCATGGTAACATTTTTTCAATCCCACACCCGTGATTAATAGATTTAACCAAATGCGCATTGAAAAGAATATTTTAAGTCAGAAAAATTATAGCCATCTGAATACGGAGAGCACTTGTGACTAATTCGATACTTATTTTCCCAGCAGGAATGCCACGTGCATTGACATATCTTGAACGAGCTCAATCCGATGGCATGAGGATTATCGGTTCTTCTTCTCTTAAAAGTGACACTGCTCGAGGAAAGTATTCCGAATGGGTATATTTGCCTTACGTTACATCTCCTGATTTTAATGATGCCTTATCTAGGGCGATTGAAGATTTTGACATTGAAGGAATTTTCACTCCCAATCCCGTTGTTTGGGATTATCTGAATCGTTGCATGGCAGTGAATTTTCCTGGCGTCAAATTAGTAAATACCTCACCGATAGCAAGCGAGGTTGCACCCTATCATAAGGCCATGCAATTTGCCGAATCCGTATTAGTTGACTCGTTACCTCTGGCTACTGCAGTGACCCCACAGCCAGCCATGTCCAAGTTGCAAACAGCTTCCCTGTTCTGTCATTCCGAATCCATTCCAGGAATGTGCGATCACGAAAAAATTCGGGCGTTATGTGAATTATTTCGCTACGCTCCATGTGGAGATATTGTGGAAATTGGAAGCTGGTGGGGGAAGTCTGCTTTTGTGCTATCTCGCCTTGCAATGTATTATGGTGTTGGAAAATTGTTGTGTGTCGACCCTTGGTCAAACGAACAATTAATTCAGAATGATGAAAAGGGTTTGGTTGATCGTGTGCCTGTCGACGCAGAAGAGGCCCTGACTATTTTCCAGCTTAATCTATTGCCTTATGCGCACGGTGCGATTAACTTTCTGCGACTACCTTCGATCGCGGCAGAAGAAATATACAGAACTAATCCAAATATATCTAGTCATGAATTCGGTGAAACCACATTCGCCGGAGGAATATCCATTCTGCACATTGATGGAAATCATAGCTATAGAAGCGCTCGTGCAGACATTGACGCATGGGCCAAGCATATTCTACCAGGCGGATGGATTGTTTTCGATGATTACATTTGGCCTTATGGTAATGGTCCACAAAAAGCTGGCGATGAATTTATGATGGAAAATCTAGAATCTATCGAGTTAGCCTTTGTTATGGGCAGTGCGTTATTTATCAAAAAATATAAAAATCAATAAGATATTCCAGGCTTTGTTGCACAAATCAGGGCTTGCACCTGTCCGGTAGAATGACGGCATGAGCAAGCCCCTCCCTCCCAAGTACCAAACCACCAACTTGCAGGCCTACAAGCAGTCTCTCAAGCAAGGAGGGCAGCTCCTTTTCTGGCTCGACAAAGGCATGAACTGGCAGGCTCTAGCCACCGGCAAACGGGGACGGCAACCAACTTGCTCCGATGCCGCCATCCAGTTCTATCTCACCATCAAATGCCTATTCGGTCTGGCTCTACGCCAAGCCACAGGTATGGTTGAGAGCATCTTGCACCTAGCCGGACGACTGGGTTGTCCCCAACTTCAGCACGCTTTCCCGTCGCCAGAAAGAACTGCAGGTGCGCATTCCAGTACAGAAGAAGCAGGGTTGTCTGCATCTGCTGGTGGATGGCACCGGTATCAAGATGATGGGCGAAGGCGAGTGGAGGGTAAAAAAGCATGGCGCTGATTACCGCCGCCAGTGACGCAAGCTACATCTGGGGATTGATGCGCAAACGCTGGAAATCCGGGCAATGGAAGTGACCGATAATCGTAGCGGTGATGCCACGATGTTGCCGGAGCTGCTATCCCAGATTTTTGAGACAGAGGAACTGGCGACAGTGACTACTAATGGGGCGTATGACAAGCGTCTGTGTCACGCAGCGATTGCTGAGCGAGGGGCTGTGACCATCATTCCCCCACGTCGAATCGGCCAATTCCGGAAAGGGAGTTCACTGGGCAATCAGGCTAGCAATGAGTCACTATGCTCAGTGAAATATCTGGGGCGCACGCTCTGGAAAAAGTGGAGTAGTTACCATCGGCGTAGCGTCAAAACGAAGATGCACTGCTTTAAATTACTGGCAGACCGCGTCAAGTCGCGGGACTTTGACCCAGAGCTTCAAATCTGTGCAGCGATACTGAATCGCTTTACGGCCT
>JAFANL010000076.1 GCA_019232735.1 Aquitalea sp.
GGACGAGAAGCGTCTGAAAAAGGCCTGCAGCCGTGCCGACAAGGTGGTGCTGTACAGCTACGGCGGCCGCTCCAGCGAAGTGTGGTGGCCACAGATCGAAAACAAGCTGCTCAAGCTGGACAAGCTCAGTGTCTATCGCATCAGCACGGCCACCCAGGCCGAACTGGCCGGGCTTTGCCAGCGCAGCATGCAGCTGACAGCCACGATACAGGACGGTCAGCTGTGGCTGGCCGATGAAACCCGCAACGTGCTGGTGGAAGTGGAAGCGCTGAAAGTGCCGCACTGAACAAGCGGCGATGCCCTGATGCCCTTCACTCAAGGCCTGTTGGTCTGCTGTGCTGACGTCAAGAGCGCCTGAATTCGCCAAAAAAGCACCGTTTCTCCACACAGGAAAACGGTGCTTTTTCACTCCTTGAACAGCATGACAACCCTGCCTACCCTTCAGGGTCGGGGCATGGCTGCAGCCAGTTGGCGCGCCGCCTCATCCCCCTGCTCCAGCGCGGCGATCACTCCCTGCCGGTCTTGCGACAGTCGGTTCTGGCTCAGTTTGGCTTTGACATCCCAGCGCGTCACACGCAAACGGAAACCCACGATTCCGCGCTGCATCGCCTCCATGGCAGCAGCAGGCAAGTCCGTGGTCTGCCAGCCGGCTTCACCCTCAAAATGTACGGCCAGCTGTTGCAGTAGCGCGGCCAGCTCCGCCCCGGCCACCGGCTCCGCCCGACCATGCGCATGGGCCACGCGGTAATTCCAGGTCGGCACCATGCCGTCCGATACATACCAGCGTGGCGACACATAACCATGCACGCCGCTGAATACGGCCACACTATCCTGATCGAACAAGAGCTGAGCATGCGGATTGGCCCGTGCCAGATGGCCCAGCAGGCAGTCCGGCTGTTGCGGGTCGGGCAGCAATACTACGTGACTGATCCATGGCTCACCCTCCACCGACGTCATCAGGGTGGCCAGCGGATTATCCGCCATCACCGCTGCGGCATAGGCGGCATCGGCACGAAAAGCAGCGGGGCAATACAGACTCATGCAAAACTCCTTATTGACGCATGGCAATGGCCAGGCGGTTCAGTGCATTCATGCTGGCGATGGCCATGGTCAGATCACAGATTTCCTGCGCCGAGAAATGTCCGGTCAGCGGCTGATATACGGCATCCTCCGCCTGGCTGTCGGCAATCCATGTCAACGCCTCGGCCCAGGCCAGTGCGGCCTTCTCCCGGTCACTGAAATGCGGGCTCATGCGCCATCCGGCCAGCGTATCCAGCCGCACGCTCGTTTCGCCGCCACTGCGCAAGGCACGGCTGTGCAGATCCAGGCAGAGGGCACAGCCGTTCAGCTGTGAAACCCGTAGATACACCAACTCCACCAGATTACGCCCCAGCGGGCTGTCTTCCAGCAGTTTCTTGATGGCGCGCAGATGTTGCAAGGCAGGGGCCGACAATTCGGCATACGGCAAACGCAAGGTCGACATGGCAGTGGCTCCTGAAGAATGACCCGCCCATTATCAACCGGCCTCTGGCTCTGTTACAGAGCCACTTTTACCCTGTTTGAAAGAACCAGTTTCCTCACCAGCCGCGCAGGGCCTGCCACAACATCCAGCTCCCCATGCCCAGCAACAGCAGGCCACAGCCGCGATCCAGCCACCGCCGCGCCTGCTCACCCCAACGACGCAGCACACGGCCAATACCAAAAGCCAGCACACACCACCACAGCGCCGAACCGCTGACGATGCCAGCCACCATGGCCCAGGCTTCACCAACCCCTGCGTGTGCGTGACCGGACAGGCCGGAAAAGATGGCGATAAAGGACAGGATGGTCAGCGGATTGCCCAGTGTCAGCAGCAAGGCCGACACATAGGCCCCCAGCAGCCCGGAAGCGGTGGCCGCCGCCATCCCCGGTGCAGGTGCGCGGCGCAACATGCCAAGGCCCATCCAGCACAGCACGCCGCTGCCAGCCACAGCCAAGGGCATGGCCATGGTGGTCAGCTGCTGAATCAGCATCGTCATGCCCAGCGCGCCGAGCAAGGCATACAGGCCATCGGCCGTGGCGGCACCCAGTCCGGTAGCCAGCCCCGTCCACGCCCCCAGACGCAAGGTCCGGTCGATGCATATCAAACCGATTGGCCCGACCGGGGCAGCAATGGCCAGCCCCACCAGCATGGCCTGGCCGAACAAGATAAGCAGCGTCATGACAATCCCTCCGGTAACCGTAGCAGTCTGCCTGACGGTCTGGCCCTGACACATACCGTTTTTCAGGCAAAAACCAGGTTGAAGCTGATAAATTAAGGCCAGAATCATCATTGAACAAAAAAGGGGGCCGCATGGAGATAGACAGCAAAGCCTGGAAGATTCTCGAATGCCTGCAGCAGGATGCCCGCCTGTCGCTGACCGAGCTGGCCCGCGCAGTGGCCATGTCGGTACCGGCGGTGTCGGAGCGGGTGAAACGGCTGGAAGAGGCCGGCGTGATCCAGGGCTATCATGCCCGCCTGTCTCCCCAGAAAGCCGGCTACACCCTGTCGGCCATGGTGGGCATCACCGTGGCGCAGCCATACAAGAAGAAGCTGCTGGAGATCTTGTCTGCCATGCCGGAAGTGATGGAATGCCACCATGTCACCGGCGCGGATTCTTATCTGTTCCGGCTACTGGCGCGCGATGTTGCCCATCTGGAAGCACTGGTGGCACGGGTCAATCATCTGGGTGAAACCCGGACATCCATCATCCTGTCCACCCCCATCAGCCAACAACCCTTACGCCAGCCACGTTAATTGACATGCAAAGCGAACCTTAACGTCATCTGGCTGTCGTAAAATCCCGATATCCACACCCCATTGCTCACCGCCCATGACCTCGCTGACCTTGCGTGTCGCCACCTTTGACGATGCCGACCTGATTGCCCGCCTGCACACTGAAAGCTGGCAGCACAGCTACCGCACCATCCTGTCGGACGACTATCTGGACCACGTCGCCCCCACAGAACGCCACACCATGTGGACACGCCGCTTCCATTACGACAGCCACTTGTGGGTGCTGCTGGCCCTGTGGGAAGGCGAGCCGGTCGGTTTTGTCTGCCTGCTGCCAGATGGCGAGGCCCAACGTGGACTGTTGCTGGACAATCTGCATGTCCTGCCAGGCCAGCAAGGCCGCGGGGTCGGCCGGGCCCTGTTGCAGGCTGCCGCCGCCCAGGCCGACCAGCTGCGCCCCGGCGTCCCCATGCATTTGTGGGTTTATGAAGCCAATAGCGATGCCCGCCGCTTTTACAGCCGCATGGGCGGGGAAATGGTCGATCGGGAAAACGTGCTGGCACCGGATGGCAGCAAGGCCGTGGCACTGTGCTATCGCTGGCTGCAACCGGCACAGCTGGCTGGCGGCAAGCAGCCCGCCTGATCCGGCAGCCCGCATCCATCGGGGCTTTGCTACACTGGCGGCATGTCTGCCCTCAAATACCTGCTGCACTATCCACCCAGCCTGCTCGTCCAGGTCCAGGCCCGTCTTGACGATGGCAGCCTGGGCGACTGGCTGGCCAGACGCTATCCCGAAACGCATCAGATCCAGAGCGACAATGCGCTCTACCAGTACGTCACTGAGCTGAAGCAGCGCCATCTGAAAAATGCCCCGGCTCCCACCAAGGTGCTGTACGACAACCAGCAGCACCCGGTCAAAGGTACGCTGGGCACCAATACCCAGATTTCCCGGGTGCAAGGCAGCAAGCTCAAGGCCAAGCACGAAATCCGCATCGCCACGCTGTTTCGCGCAGCACCGGAAGCCTTCCTGCGCATGATTACCGTGCATGAGCTGGCCCATTTGCGCGAAAAAAACCACGACAAGGCCTTTTACCAGCTGTGCTGCCACATGGAGCCGGACTACCACCAGCTGGAATTCGATACCCGGCTGTGGTTGACGCTACGCGAGCTGGCCTGAAGCCGCCTCCGCCAGGAACCCGGCAATGCGGCGGTAGGTCAGCGCGCACTCCTCGGCCACCAGCTGTTCCATATTGAGGAAAGCATGGATCAGGTCAGGAAAATGCAGATGTTCATGAGCCACCCCGGTTGCCTGCAGCCGCTCCAGATAGCAGAGCGCCTCGTCGCGCAAGGGGTCGAAACCGGCCGAGACCACCATGGTGGCGGGGAGGCGATCCGTCAGTTCCATATGCAGCGGTGAGGCCGCCCGGCGGTCTTCGCCATGCTGGAAGTAATTGTCGAAATACCAGGCAATGCGATTGCTGTTGAGGAAATATCCCTCGCCGTTCTCACTGATCGACGGCAGGCTCATGCTGTAGTCCAGGCTGGGATAGATCAGCACCTGGGCAGCAATCTGCAAGGCCGTATCATGCTGGGCACGTGCACTCACCGTGGCCGCCAGCGCCGCGCCGGCCGAATCACCGATCAGCGCCAGTTGCGGGACGAATGGCAATTGACGCGCTTGCAGTGCCGCAAACACACCACGAGCCGCTGCATAGGCATCCTGCACGCCGGCAGGATAGGGATTTTCCGGCGCCAGCCGATACTCCGGCACCACCACGATATGTCGGGTGGCCGCCGCCAACCGGCGGCTGATGGGATCGTACACACTGACGCTACCGGCGGTATGGCCCCCCCCATGCAGAAACAGCAATACCGGCAAGGCCTGCTCCGGGTCCGGGTGATAGATGCGCACCGGCACGCTGTAATCGCGGCCATGGATGATTTCATCGTTCACCCAGGCGATATCCGGGCCGGGACTGACCAGCGCGCGGGTGACATTGGCCAGCGCCTCGCGGGCAGCAATGGCGGTGGGCTTGTAGCCGTTTTCCTGCAAACGGCGGATGAGCTGGTTGAGCTGGAGCAACCAGTCGGTCAGCTTGGGGCTGACTGCATGCATGTACACTTCTCCTGACTTGGCGGGCAATGCCTTGGCGGGCAAACCGTGGTATTCGCCGCACATTAATATACCAAAGTCATTAAATGTGCCAGCTTGCGCGGTTTTCCCGTTCAGGACACCAGCTGGTCACGCCGGGCCAATTGCGGAAACCAGCGCATCCACAGCACCACCACCAGCAAGGTTCCCACCCCGCCCAGCACCACGGCAGGTACGGTTCCCAGCCAGGCGGCCGTGACACCGGATTCGAATTCGCCAAGCTGGTTAGAAGCACCAATGAACAGGGAGTTCACCGAATTCACCCGTCCGCGCATGTCGTCCGGCGTTTCCAGCTGCACCAGCGTGCCACGGATCACCACGCTGATGACATCCGCAGAACCCAGCAACATCAGGGACAACAGCGATAGCGGGAAGCTGCTGGACAGACCGAACAGGATGGTGGCAATACCAAACACGGCAACGGCGGCAAACATGATGTGACCGGAACGGCGGCGGATAGGATGGCGCATCAGCCAGGCCGACATCAGCAAGGCCCCGGCGGCCGGAGCCGAGCGCAACAGCCCCAACCCCCACGGGCCGGTGTGCAGGATGTCGCGGGCAAAAATCGGCAGCAGCGCAGTAGCCCCACCCAGCAGCACGGCAAACAGATCCAGCGAAATGGCGCCCAGGATATCCGGCCGGCTACGGATGAAGCGCACCCCCAGCAACAGTGAATCCAGTGACACCTTTTGTCCGGATGGAACCACCCGGCTGGAAGGCAACAGGCTCACCAGCAACAGACAGGCCAGGAAGCTGGCGGCAGCCAGACCGTAGGTCAATTCCGCACCCAGCGCATACAGAAAACCACCCAGCGCCGGGGCGATGATGGTGGCAGCCTCATTAGCCGAGGCCGCCATGGCAATGGCCTGGCCCAGCAAGCGTGGCGGCACGATATTGGGCAGCAACGACTGCATGGCCGGCATGTCGAAGGCGCGGCAGCAACCCACCACGATGGACAAGGCAAAAATCAGCTCGCGGCTGACCTGCCAGCCCATGCCCAGATTCCCCAGCAGCAGCACCATGCCGGCCATGGCCTGGATGGCCAGGCTCACCGCCACCACGCGGCGACGGTCGAAACGGTCGGAGACCGCCCCGGTCACCAGCACCAGCAGCACCCGCGGCAGAAACTGCAACAAGCCCACCAGCCCCAGATCAAGCGCACTGCCGGTGAGTGCGTAAACCTGCCAGCCAATGGCCACGGTGAAAATCTGAAAACCAGCCGTCAACAGCACACGGGCCAACCAGAAATTCCAGAAAGGGCGGCAATGCCGCAAGGAAGCAGAAGCGTCGTTCATCAGGCAGGAAAAATGGCCAGACTGGCCATGACTAAAGAACGCAAGCCTACCGGCGAATGCGCTGTAACTCTAGCCTTACATGGCGTGCTTAAAACCCGCTAACACATTAGCCCCTGTTAATCCTATTTTTTCCACGGTGACGGGTTCCGCCACTCGCGGCGGCAGTAATTTTGAGGCCTGCCACCACAAGGCTTACAATTGCGGCCATTACAGAAAGAAAGCACACCATGTCCGACTCCCTGAGCGCCCTGCTGCAAGCAGCCGCCGATCGCCGCACCGAGCTGGTCAGCCGCCTGAGCGCGGAAGACACCACCACCTATCGACTGTTCCACGGCAGCGTGGAAGGCATTGCCGGCCTGACGATAGACCGCTACGGCGACCTGCTGCTGGTACAAAGCTTCCACCAGCGCCTGGAGGACGAGGAGCTGGATGAAATCCGCGCCTTCTACGCCGCCGCCCTGCCCGCATTGCAACTGGTCTACAACGACCGTAGCAGCGGCAACTCGCGCATTGCCAATACCCTCAGCCTGGCCGAGCAGGCCGTGGCCGAAGAAAACCGCGTTGCGCACGAAATGGGCATCCGCTATCACATCCGTGGCCGCCATAGCGGACAGGACCCGTGGCTGTTCCTCGACCTGCGCGCCGGCCGCCGCCGTGTGATGCAGCTGGCCGAGGGCAAAAGCGTGCTCAACCTGTTTGCCTACACCTGCGGCGTGGGCCTGGCGGCAGCCAAAGGCGGTGCCAGCTTCGTGATGAACGTGGACTTTGCCGAATCCAGCCTGGCCGTCGGCCGTGCCAATGCCAAGCTCAACAGCCTGGCCACCCGCCCGCGCTGCGTGCAAAGCGATGCCTTTGCCGCCCTGCGTCAACTGTCCGGCATCGGCCAGCCCAAGATGGTGCGTGGCAAGAAAATGCCCCCCTTCCCTACCCTGGAAGCACGCCAGTTCGACCTGGTTTTCCTGGACCCGCCGCGTTACGCCAAGAGCCCCTTCGGCGTGGTGGACCTGGTCAACGACTATCAGGCCCTGTTCAAGCCGGCCCTGCTGGCCACAGCCGAAGGCGGTGTGCTGATCTGCTGCAATAACGTGGCCCAGGTGGATGGCGAAGCCTGGCTGGCCGCGCTCAAGCGCAGTGCCGAAAAGGCCGGTCGGACCATTCGCGATATCGAATGGATCGCCCCGGAAGAAGACTTCCCCAGTCTGGATGGCCAGCATCCGCTCAAGATCGTGCTGCTGCACGTCTGAACCACCGCAGGCCACCTTGCCCACTGCGGCAAGGTGGTTTTCTGCAGCCCCCGCCCCTGTGGCAGCCTTGCCGCACCCTCGCTCTGCCATGCAAAAAAAGCATTGCTGATTGCTGCACATCAAGCTATCGTCATAGCCCCATACAACCTCAACGGACCTCAAGTCCGGACAAGGACGATCTTTATGTTTTCTTGGTTTGAAAAACGGGTAGATGTCTATCCCGACACCCCTCCCATCCAGCCTCCCAAAGGCTTCTTCCCCTTTGTCTGGTCCGCCACCAGCGGCATGCGCCCCTACATCTTGTGCATGACCCTGCTGACTGCCGGCATTGGTGCTTTCGAGGCCATGCTGTTTTCCATGCTGGGCTCGATTGTCGACTGGCTCAGCCATGTGGAACCTTCCCGCCTGTGGACACAGGAACGCGAGCATCTGCTGCTGCTGGGCGGCATTCTGCTGGCCAGCCCGATCCTGATCGCCCTGCAGGCCATGTTCAAATACCAGAGCCTGTTCGGCAATTTCCCCATGCGCTTACGCTGGCAGTTCCACCGCCATCTGCTTGGGCAAAGCATGAGCTTTTATCAGGACGAATTTGCCGGCCGGGTCGCCGCCAAGGTGATGCAGACGGCACTGGCCGTACGCGATACCGTGCTGATCATTACCGACATCCTGGTATTCGTGGTGATCTACTTCATCACCATGGTGGCGGTGGTGGGCAGCTTTGACCGCACCCTGCTGCTGCCCTTTG
The DNA here is from genome assembly GCA_019232735.1 of Aquitalea sp. GTDB lineage: Bacteria > Pseudomonadota > Gammaproteobacteria > Burkholderiales > Chromobacteriaceae > Aquitalea. The sequence goes on from JAFANL010000076.1 coordinate 8,189, forward strand.
TCGGCTGGTTGCTGCTGTATGCCGCCACCCTGGCCTTTTTTGTGCCACGACTGGGCAAGGCCTCCACCCGCCAGGCCGATGCGCGCTCCTTGATGACAGGCCGGGTGACCGATGCCTACACCAATATCGCCACGGTAAAGCTGTTTTCGCAGGGGCAGCGCGAGGCGGCATTCACCAAGAGCGCCATGCAGGAGTTCATGCAGACCGCCTATAGCCAGATGCGACTGGTGAGCGGCTTTGAAATCGTCAACCATATTCTCAGCATGGGACTGATCGCCAGCACCGCCGGGGTCACGCTGTGGCTGTGGACCCAGGGCCAGGTGGGCATTGGTGCAGTTGCTGCCGCCACGGCCATGGCGCTGCGACTGAATGGCGTATCGCACTGGATCATGTGGGAAATGTCCAGCCTGTTCGAGAACATCGGCACGGTGCACGACGGCATCAATACGCTGTCACGCCCGGTAGCCATTGTCGATCAGGCCGATGCACAGCCCTTGCAAGTGCGTCAGGGCGAGGTCCGCTTCGACAATGTCAGCTTCTCCTACGGCGGTGAGCGCAAGATTGTCGATGGGCTGAGCCTGCACATCCGCCCCGGTGAAAAAATCGGTCTGGTCGGTCGCAGCGGGGCCGGCAAATCCACCATCGTCAACCTGATGCTGCGCTTTTACGATGTCGAACAGGGCCGCATCCTGATTGATGGCCAGGACATTGCCTGCGTGACGCAGGACAGCCTGCGCGCGCAGATCGGCATGGTCACGCAAGACACGTCCTTGCTGCACCGCTCGGTACGGGACAACCTGAGCTATGGTCGCCCGGATGCCGATGATGCCGCCATGATTCACGCCGCCCGCCAGGCCGAAGCACATGACTTCATTCAGTCGCTGAGCGACCCCAAGGGCCGCAAGGGCTACGATGCCCATGTGGGCGAGCGCGGGGTCAAGCTGTCCGGCGGCCAGCGCCAGCGCGTGGCCATTGCCCGGGTGATGCTGAAAGATGCCCCCATCCTGCTGCTGGACGAAGCCACCAGCGCGCTGGATTCGGAAGTGGAAGCCGCCATCCAGGGCAGCCTGTACCGCCTGATGGAAGGCAAGACGGTCGTGGCCATCGCCCACCGCCTGTCCACCATCGCCGCCATGGACCGGCTGATCGTGCTGGACAAGGGCCGGGTGGTGGAAGAAGGCGACCATGCCAGCCTGCTGGCCAAGGGCGGCCTGTATGCCCGGTTGTGGGCGCACCAGAGTGGGGGTTTTCTGGGCGAAGAGGCCGACGAGGACATCCGCCCCGGCCAGCTCGATCCGGTCTGAGCGCGCAGCCTCCTTGCCATCTCAAACAAGAAACCCGCCTGAAGGCGGGTTTTTCTTTGTGCTGCCGGATATCAGCCAGAACCTGATCAGGCTTCGGCCTTTTTCAGGATTACATACAACTCGTCCTTGAGCTTGAGCTTTTCCTTCTTCAGCACTTCCACATCAAACTGGTTGCCGCCGCCGACGCCCGACTCGATGTTCTTGATGGTCTGGTCCAGTTCATTGTGCTTGTTGAACAGACGGCTGAAATGGTCGTCTTCGGTTTTCAGTTTGCTGATCAGTTCACGGAATTCTGGAAACATGGGCTTCTCCTGATGGGTGGGTTGGGTGGCTTGCATGCCACCTGACTACAATTTCATGCTAGTCCCGCCACCTGCCGGCTTTCTTGATCTAGGGCATATGCGCGACAGACATCGCACCATTGTGCGCCACTGTGCATAGCAGGCAAGCCATGGCGGTAATCTCTTCGCGGCCGGGCCTGCACCTAGGTCCAGTCGACCACCCCTGTTCCAGCCGCCACGATGCTGCGATGTCATCCGGTTTGGTCCATTGCGGCCAACACCTCGCCTGGAGGCTTCATGCAACATCCTGGTACTGGCGATGCCGACTTCCAGCATCAGTCATTTCTTGAACTGCGCCCCATCGCAGTCTGTCTGCAAATACTGGGCGTATGCGTGTGGCTGGCCTCACTGCTGTTCAGCCATCCGTACCGGCACATTGATATTGATAATGTACTGATGGTTTGCCCGATAATGCTGGCCGGCATTCTTTTATCCTGGCAGGCCAACCGTTACCACGCGCTGTTGCTGGGCATGCTGCTGTTTCTGGCTGGCCTGAGCCTGGGTTTTCGACTCAACATGCTGTTCATCACCGACCCCGGCCCGTGGGCGGTTTCGATTGCCGTCTGCATCATTCTGACCATGGCCCCGGTCTTTCACAGCACCCATGCCTTTCTGCTGACCAGTATCTGCATCTGGGGCATCCTGCTGCATGGGACGCTGTCAGACCAGCATCTGTGGTCGCAGAGCTCCTGGGTCAGCTTGCTGGTTGGCGTCAGCATGATCACCGGGCTGATGCTCAACATCCTGTTCCGCCGTTTGCGACTGCATGGCTATGTGTTGCGCCGCAAACTGGAAATCCTGGCCTTTCAGGATGCCCTGACCGGCATCGACAATCGCCGCTGCCTGCTGGAAAAGCTGCAAGCCTGGTATCCCTTGCAGCAAGGCTATTTCATGATGGTGGATATCGACGACTTCAAAAGCATCAATGACGACTATGGTCATGAGGCCGGCGATCAGGTGCTCAAGGAAGTGGCAGCGCAGCTGAACAACCACCCTGGCATT
>JAFANL010000186.1 GCA_019232735.1 Aquitalea sp.
GTAGTCGCGCTTGTCTTCGTAGGGAGGGTCGATCAGCACCAGGCCGCGGCGCGGCGGTGGCGGCAGGATGGCCTTGATGCCTTCAAAGCCGTTGGCCTGTTGCAGCTGGGTACGGCGTGGGTGACCGCCAAAATTCTGTTCCAGCAGCTGGAAATCGGTGGGGTGCAGCTCAAACAGGCGTAGCTTGTCGGTTTGCGGCATCACGGCGGCGGCGCACCAGGGCGAGCCGGGGTAGAAGCGCAATTCGCCATCCGGGTTCATTTCGCGTACCACGTCCACATAAGCCGCCACGGCGGGCGGCAGGTCGGTGCGCTCCCACAGGCGGGCAATGCCGCTCAGGTATTCGGCATTCTTGGCGGCATAACCTTCCTGCAGTGAATAGCCACCGGCACCGGCATGGGTGTCGATATACCAATAGGGCTTGTCTTTCTGGCCCAGATAATCCAGTACGGCAATTTCAATCAGGTGCTTGAGCACGTCGGCGTGGTTGCCGGCGTGAAAGGCGTGGCGATAACTCAGCATGCATCAGCTTTCTAAGACAATGGCGGCATTGTAGCGGATTTGACCGCGCATCAGACGGCGGGCAGCCAGTTGGCGGGAATGGCATGCTCCCAGCCCAGCGCGCCAATCACGCTGGCAAAGTCTTCCGCCAACGGGCAACTCAGGGTGATGGCCTCGCCACTGACCGGATGGGTGATCTGCATTTCCATGCAGGCCAGCAGCATGCGCTGGCTGCCAAAGTGCTCGGCAAACATGCGGTTGTGCACGCCCTTGCCGTGGGTGGCATCGCCAATGATGGGGTGGGCGATGTGCTTCATGTGGCGGCGCAGCTGGTGGCGACGGCCGGTGAGCGGCGACAACTCCACCAGCGCATAGCGGCTGCTGGGATAGCGGTCCACGGCGATGGGCAGTTCCACGGTAGCCAGGCGGCGGAAGTCGGTTTGTGCCTCCTGCGGGCCGGGCTGCACTTTTTCTCCCAGCCAGGCCAGATCATCCACGCGGCGGCTGAGGGCGTGGTCGATGTGGCCGGACTCGGCCGGGTGCCCACGGACCACGGCCAGATAGCGCTTGCTGACCTCCTGGCGTTCAAACTGCCAGCTCATCTCCCGCGCACTATCCTTGTCCAGCGCAAACAACAGTACGCCAGATGTGCCCTTGTCCAGTCTATGCACCGGGTAGACTCGCTGGCCAATCTGGTCGCGCAGCATCTGGATGGCAAAGCGGGTTTCGTGGCGATCCAGTTCCGAGCGGTGCACCAGCAGATTGCTGGGCTTGTGAATGGCGATCAGCTGGGTGTCGCGGTAAAGAATGGGTAGCATGATGATCTTGATGGGGCGAAGGCGGCGATTGTAGGGCTTTGCTGCCGGCTTGGATATGCGCAGGGCTGGATGGTGGCTGAATTGCGACAGCCGCAAGATCAGGCCAGGCCAGCCTTGCAGCTTGGTGAGGGGATGGCGATGGCTGTGGCTTGCCGCAATATCTTGCGTCGGCATCGCTTAAACGTCATATTTTCTGGTCGGTTCCTGCTGTTTGGCATGTATTTTATGCGAAGTGCGTGGCCGGACTGCCGGATGTCTGCGCTGCGATGAGCAGCTTTGCGACAAGGTATTTCAAAGTGGAGAGGAAATTGTTTACAGCACATTTCCTGCTTATTACAATTCGCCGCGCCCATCAAGTTGAAAACCCTGCTGTCGACTGACATCGATTTAGCTACTGCAGGGTGAGCTACACAAAAAATAGCCAATGCGGAAGCTGGGGCTTCCCGATATTGCATGATGCGGACAATTGTCTATCGTGCATGTTGATCAACAAAACCAAGAGTTCCTGATATGACCATCCAACTGAAACGCGTAAGCCTGGCCGTCGCCCTGTCCGTACTGGCTGGCGCCGCCTGTGCCAAGGATTTTACCCCGGCGGTGATTTACGACCAGGCCGGCAAGTTCGACAAGAGCTTCAACGAGGCGGCATTCAACGGCGCTGAGCGTTTCAAGAAGGAATTCAAGATCAGCTATCGTGAAGGCACCATCGCCTCCGAGGCACAAAAAGAGCAGCTGCTGCGCAATCTGGCGCGCAAGGATGCCGATCTGATCGTTTCGGTCGGCTTCTCCTTCACCCAGGCCGTGGAAACCGTGGCCAAGGAATTCCCCAAGGTGAAATTCACCATCATTGATTCCGTGGCCAAGGGTCCGAACGTACAAAGCATCGTGTTCAAGGAACAGGAAGGCTCCTTCCTGGTGGGCATGGCCGCTGCGATGGCTTCCAAGTCCGGCAAGGTAGGTTATATCGGTGGCATGGATGTGCCGCTGATCCGCGCTTTCGGTTGTGGCTATGTACAGGGTGCCAAGTACGCTAACAAGAAGGCTGAAGTCATCCAGAACATGACTGGCACCACGCCGCAGGCCTTCAACGACCCGGCCCGTGGTACCGAGCTGGCCAAGAGCCAGTTCGACCGTGGCGTGGACGTGGTATTCGCTGCTGCCGGTGGCACCGGTCTGGGCGTGCTGCAAGCGGCCAAGACGGCAAACAAACTGTCCATCGGCGTGGACAGCAACCAGAACCACCTGTACCCGGGCTTTGTGCTGACCTCCATGGTGAAGCGCGTGGACAATGCTGTGTATGACACCTTCAAATCCGCCAAGGACGGCAGCTGGAAGCCGGAAGTCAAGGTCATGGGTCTGAAGGAGGGCGGTGTGGACTGGGCGCTGGACAGCAATAACCGCAAACTGATCTCCGCCGACATGGAGAAGAAGATCGGCGCGGCCAAGAAGGACATCATCAGTGGCAAGCTCAGCGTGGTGGATTACCGCACCAACAATAGCTGCCCGGTGAAATAAGTCTCCAGATTATCTTTTCCCGGCCGCGGCCCGGGAGGACTGCAGGCACGATGGCTTCGGCTCTCGTGCCTGTTTGGTTCTTGAGGGCGGGCAGGCCGGGTTTCATGAAACCGGGAATAACGGGCATGACTGATTTCGCCATCGAGCTGAGTGGCATCAGCAAGCGCTTTGGTGCCGTGCAAGCCAACCGCGATGTGTCCATGCACATCGCCAAAGGCTCCATTCACGGCATCATCGGTGAAAATGGTGCCGGCAAATCCACGCTGATGAGCATTCTGTACGGCTACTACCAGGCTGACGAAGGCTCTATCCGGGTGAATGGCAGCGAAGCACGCATCCGCAACAGCCAGGAAGCCATCCGGCTGGGTATCGGCATGGTGCACCAGCATTTCATGCTGGTGGATAATTTTACCGTGCTGGAAAACATCGTACTGGGTGCCGAAGGCGGCCTGGTGTTGAAGCAGGGCCTGGCACAGGCGCGGGCGCATCTGCAGGCGCTCAACCGCGATTACTCGCTGGAGGTGGATCCGGACGCCGTGGTCGGTGAGCTGGGCGTTGGCCTGCAGCAGCGGGTGGAAATCCTCAAGGCGCTGTATCGCGGTGCCGATGTGCTGATTCTGGACGAACCCACCGCGGTGCTGACGCCGCAGGAGGCCGATCATCTGTTCTGCATCCTGCGTGCGCTGCGCGAGCAGGGCAAGACGGTGATCCTGATCACCCACAAGCTGCGCGAGGTGATGGACATCACCGATGCGGTCAGCGTGATGCGCGCCGGCACGGTGGTGGGCAATGTCCGTACCGCCGAGGTCGACAAGGAAAAACTGGCCGACCTGATGGTGGGGCGCAAGGTGTCGCTGAAGGTGGACAAGACCGCATCCCGGCCGGGTGCTGCCGTGCTGGATGTGCGCAATCTGAGCCTGACCGATGCGCGTGGCGTCAAGTTGCTGGACGGGCTGAATTTCCAGGTGAAAGCCGGTGAGATTGTCGGCATTGCCGGCGTGTCCGGTAATGGCCAGTCCGAGCTGCTGGAAGTGTTGGCCGGCATGCGCGAGCCGACTGCCGGTGAAATCCGCTACCACGGTCAGGACCTGTTGCAGGAAAAAAGCAGCCAGCCGCGTGCTGCCGTCTATCGGCGCAAGGGCATTGCCCACGTGCCGGAGGATCGCTCGCGCGAGGGGCTGGTGAAATCCTTCTCCATGTACGAGAACGCCATCCTGGGTTACCACGACGACAAGGCCATTAACCGGCGCGGTCTGTTCTCGCGCAAGGCGCTGCTGGCGCGTACTCGCGATTTCATCCGCCAGTTCGATATCCGTCCGGACAATGCCTTGCTGCGGGTAGGCCTGTTGTCCGGTGGCAATCAGCAAAAAGTGGTGCTGGCGCGGGAAATCCACGCCGATCCGGAATTGTTGCTGATCGGTCAGCCGACGCGCGGCGTGGATATCGGTGCCATCGAGTTCATCCACCAGCGTCTGGTGGAACTGCGCGACGCTGGCAAGGCGATCTTGCTGGTGTCGGTGGAGCTGGAAGAGATTCTGGCCTTGTCCGACCGCATCCTGGTGATGGCGGGCGGTCAGATCAGTGGCGAAGTGGCGGCCAGCGATGCCGACACCGTGTCGCTGGGTTTGTTGATGGGGGGGCATAAACAGTGAAATTCGGACAACCGTCCACCTTGCCGCGCTGGGCGCAACTGAGCGTACTGCCGGTACTCAATCTGCTGGC
>JAFANL010000202.1 GCA_019232735.1 Aquitalea sp.
TGTTCGGGAATGGCAACGCCTACTTCTTCGGCGGCGCGCAGCCAGGACTGGCCGCTCACGCTTTCGGTATCGATCATCAGCCCATCCATGTCGAACAGGATGGCTTGCATGTTTGTCTTCATCGGTTTGCTTTCCTCCAGCGGCCCAGCCTAATGCAGCCGGGTGTCTGCCTGCAAGGCGGATGACTCTGGTATAGTGTTCCCATCACCAAGCAAGCGGGGGTCTGTGTGCAGTCTGTGCTGGTAGCGAATCCCAAGGGCGGGAGCGGCAAATCGACTTTAGCCACCAATCTGGCAGGTTACTTTGCCAGTTCCGGCCGCAAGGTCATGCTGGGCGACGTGGATCGACAGCAGTCATCATTGCGCTGGTTGCAAGAGCGCGGCGACAGCTTGCCGCCAATTCAGGGCTGGGAAGTCTCTGCCGGTACGCCGGCCAAGCCTCCCAAGGGAACCGAGGTGATCATCCTGGATAGTGGGGCCGGTCTGCATGGCAAGAAAATGGCCTCGCTGATTTCCCGGGTGGAGCGCATCATCATCCCGATTCAGCCATCACCTTTCGACATGTGGGCCAGCGGCGAGTTTTTCGAGCAGTTGCTGGCAGAAAAGGCCGTGCGCAAGAGCAAGGTATTCATGGCAGTGGTGGGGATGCGGGTGGATCCGCGAACCCGCTCGGCCAAGGAACTGGAGCGTTTTCTGGCCGAACACGAGGTGCCGGTACTCAGTTGGCTACGTGATACCCAGCTGTATGTGCAGGCCGCCGCTTCGGGCATGACGCTGTTTGACCTCCCGGCTTCGCGCACCCAGAAAGACCGGGATGCCTGGAAACCCATTCTGCAGTGGTTGGGAGAGGCGGAAGAGGGTTGCTGGTTCGACAAATAAATCTTCAAACGAAGAAATAATATCTTGACGTGAAGATAATGAGGGCGTAGATTCGTCCCGTAAGTGCGTGCAAGCCAAAAGACGGCAGCGCAGGAGAATCCGTAAGCGGGAGCCCATGTGGCTCCCGCTTTTTATTGGGGCCCCTGTATTTTTATCGTCTACCGTCTGAAGGGAATACTTGCATGATTACTACCGAGCTGAATTATGGCGACGTCTATCTCGTCCCCAGAAAAACCGTGGTCGACAGTCGCAAGGAGTGCGATACCTCGGTGCAATTTGGCCCCCGGCGCTTTGATATGCCGATTTATCCATCCAATATGAAGTCGGTCGTGGATGAGGAAACCTGCGAGGCCTTTGCCCGCCTGGGTTGGTTCTACACCATGCATCGCTTCAACGTGGATGCCTGCCGCTTTACGGCGGCCATGCAGGAAAAGGGCCTGTTTGCCTCCATCAGTGTCGGCGTCAATGATGACACCTTGCAGCAGCTGGCCGAGCTGAAAGCGGCTGGCCTGAGCCCGGAGTACATGACACTGGATATTGCCAATGCCTGGTGCGTCAAGGCCGAGCGCATGATCAAGCATATCAAGCAGACGTTCCCGGACAGTTTCCTGATCGGCGGCAATATTGCTACTGCCGAAGCGGCCCGCGATCTGGAAAGTTGGGGTTGTGATGCCATCAAGGCGGGTATTGCCGGTGGCCGGGTGTGCATTACCAAGAACAAGACCGGCTTTCACCGCCCCATGGTCTCAACCGTCAAGGATTGTGCTGGCGCCATCAGCGTGCCGCTGATTGCCGATGGTGGCATCGTCGAGCATGGCGACATGGCCAAGGCGCTGGCCTGCGGTGCCAGCATGATCATGGCGGGCTCGCTGTTTGCCGGCTATGACGAGTCTGCCGGAGAGATTGTCGAGATCAGCGGCAAGCATTACAAGGAGTACTTTGGCAGTGCCTCGCAGTTCAACAAGGGGGCCTATGTCAATGTGGAAGGCAAGAAGATTCTGGTGGAATACAAGGGCAGCATTGGTAAATTGCTGCGCGAACTGAAAGAAGATCTGCAGTCCTCGGTCAGCTACGCTGGTGGTCGTGATCTGGCGGCATTGAAGACGGTGGAGATGATCCAGGTTTACCGCTGAGCACGCAGCTGTCGTTGTTCCTGCCGCACCTGGCTGGCGGCCGGATCACCCCGAGTGGGAGGGGATAGGTCATCCCATTGTTCAGAACGGCGGTATGGTCATGATCTGCTGGTAAAGCAGTGAGGGCCATGCCGCCGTTCTTGTATTTCCGGCGGTTACGGGCCAGGAAAAAGATTTCATATAAAGTAATTGGTATTTATTCGCATCTTTCATATGCTGAGGAATGCAGTTTATTGTTAGAATGGCTAGATTAAATGGTTTGTTATAAATAATTAAAATCTACACAAGCATATACAGTAAATGAAGATCAATCTGCCCGTCACTACCAATGAGTTGATCGTCGATCCTGTCAATCCCATCGTCACCAAGACGGATGTTAAAGGCAGCATCACTTACGTCAACCGCGCTTTTGTCGAGATCAGTGGCTTTTCCGAGCAAGAGCTGCTGGGCAAGAATCACAATATCGTGCGCCATCCGGACATGCCGCCAGAAGCGTTTGCCGATCTGTGGGAGACGATCAAGACGGGCAAGCCCTGGAACGGCATCGTGAAGAACCGTGCCAAGAATGGTGATTTTTATTGGGTGGAAGCGTATGTAACGCCCATTACCGAGCATGGCCGTATTGTTGGTTATATGTCGGTACGCTCCCAGCCCAAGCGGAGCGATGTGGAGGCCGCCTCCGCACTGTACCGGCAAGTGCAGGCCAAGCAGGCCAAGGTACCGTCCACGCTGCAGCGCTATGCCAAGCAGGGTGATGTGTTGAAACGGGCACCGGTGTTGGCCTTGCTGAGTTCTGCCGTGGCGATAGGCTCTTTCTTCCTGCCAGACTCCCAGCGCCTGCTGCGCGAAGGACTGGGCATGTCGGCCAGCCTGCTGGCTCTGGCGGCAGGAGCGTGGGGCTGGATACGGGTGCGCTCGATGCTGACGATGCTGGATCAGCACTTTCAAGACTTGCAGGAAGGAAGGCTGGACCACGCGATGCAGGTCAAGGAAGGAGGCCTGCTGGGGCGGGTGCTGTCTTCACTGGAGGCCTTGCGCATCCATTATCGTGCCACCATTGCCGATGTGATGCGTGCCAGCCTTTATACCAAAGAGCAGGCGCATGGCTTGCTGGATGATATGCATGCCCTGGCTGCGCGTTCGGTGCAGCAGCGGCAGGGGCTGGGTCAGATCAGTCACAATATGGAGTCGCTCAGTCTGGCGGTTCAGGATGTGGTACGACTGGCCGAGCATAATCAGCAAGACTCGCTGCATACCCAGCAAGTGGCACGGGAAGGGCGCCAGACCATGGATGCCGCAACCGGTGCGGCAGAGCGGGCGGTCAATGTGGTATCCCAATCGCGCAATTCCATGGTGGAGCTGGATGAGGCCATGGTGCGTATTCGCAGCATGACCACGCTGATTCACGAAATTGCTGACCAGACCAATTTGCTGGCGCTGAATGCCGCCATCGAAGCGGCCCGTGCCGGTGAGATGGGGCGCGGCTTTGCCGTCGTGGCTGACGAAGTACGCAAGCTGGCAGAACGGACGACCAATACCACGGATTCGATCGGGGAGATTGTCGAGGAAATCGGCAAGATCACGCACTCGGCCGTCAGCAGCATGGATGCCACGGTGGAGGAGGTGGGCGAGGTCAATGGTCAGATCCGGCTGTCTTCGGGTAATTTGCAGGGTCTGATCGAGGCTGCCGAGCAGTCCAGCCAGCAGGCGCGACAGCTGGCGCGTGAAATGGGTAGCAAGTCGGACTCCATCAACGTGATGGCCACTGCGCTGGAGCAGTTGAACGCCTTGTCCGAGCAAGACATGCACACCACACATTCCATTGGTGAAAGTGCCGGTCATCTGGCCGAGACTTCAGTCGATCTGGCACAACTGACGGATAATTTCAGCAAATGGCAAAAACGCTAGTCTGAGTGACGGCCGTGATCAGAAAACCTGCCCATCCTGTCGGACGGCAGGTTTTTTTGCATCCACCGATCAGTCCGGACGGCGTGCCACCCAGATGGAGGTTTCCAGTTGCATGGCGATCTCGTCACGCTGATTCAGCGTAGTCCAGCGCAGTTGCACCACGCCGAAGTCAGGCTTGCTGGATGAGGCTTTCTGCCCCAACACTTCGATTTCAGCTCGCAGGGTGTCGCCGGGGCGGGTGGGCTGTGGCCAGCGCATATCCTTGATGCCCATGCCGATCAGGCCATTGGCCACGTTTTTTAGCTCGCTGGCGACAATCAGCCGCATGGTGAGGCTGCTGGTATGCCAGCCGGAGGCCGCCAGGCCATCGAACACGCTGGTCTTGGCGGCCTCGGTATCGGTATGAAAAGGCTGTGGGTCAAACTGCCGGGCGAAATCAATGATTTCCTGTTGGCTGATGGTATGGCTGGCGGTGTGGAAAACACGGCCCGGCGTCAGGTCTTCGAAGTAGAGCATTGCTTTACGTTTACGTAAGATGGTGTTCGCCAGCATACGACGTCTGCAGCACGCCGTCAAAGTACGTGCCTGGGCGGCATTGACGGCGGTCCTGTTCAGATCCGCAGGGCGGCGATCAGGTCGCTTTCCAGCGTCAGTACGGTCTTGCTGTCTTTCAGGCAGGCTCCACTGATCAGGAAGGAGTCTTCGGCACGACTGCCCAGTGTCATGATCTTGGCCGATTGCACGCTCAGATGGTAATCGGCCAACACCTTGGCAATACGCGCCAGCAGGCCGGGGCGGTCGCCAGCCACGAT
>JAFANL010000268.1 GCA_019232735.1 Aquitalea sp.
GCTATTTCAGTCTGCGGCGCAGCGCCAAGCCGCTGCTGGTACTGGCCCTGATCCTACTGCTGACCCTGACCGGGGTGCGGATCGATGTGGTGCTGTCCAACTGGAGCAATGGCCTGTACAACTCGCTGCAGCAGTTGAACGAGAACCTGTTCTGGAGCTTTATCCGCATCTTCTGCATCATCGCCAGCATTCATGTGCTGCGCAGCCTGTTCAGCTTTTACGTCAACCAGAGTTTTTCCATTCACTGGCGCGTCTGGCTGAACGAACAACTGCTGCAGCAATTGCTGCGTCAGGAGGCCTTCTACCGCCTGCAATACCTGCCGCAACACAGTGACAACCCCGACCAGCGTATCCAGCAGGATGTCAGCAGCTTTGTCAGTAGCTCCCTGGGCTTGTCCATGGGCGTGGTCAGCGCACTGGTTTCCACCCTGGCCTACACGCTGATCCTGTGGAATCTGTCCGGCCCCCTGCACCTGCTGGGCGTGGATATCCCGCGCGCCATGGTGTTTGCCGTTTTCCTGTACGTGCTGATTGCCACCGTGCTGGCAGTGAAGATTGGCCGCCCGCTGGTCAGGCTGAACTTCCTCAACGAGCAATTCAACGCTAACTACCGTTACCTGCTGGTACGCTTGCTGGAATACGCGGAAAGCATTGCGTTCTATGCCGGTGAAAAGGTGGAAGGCATGCTGCTGCGCAGCCGCTTCGGCCAGATCATCCACAACAACTGGCGCATTGTGTTCCGGACGCTGAAATTCCAGGGTTTCAACCTGATTGTCAGCCAGACTGCCGTGGTGTTTCCGCTCATTGTGCAAGCGCACCGCTTTTTCTCCAAGCAGATTACCCTGGGCGATCTGATGCAGACTTCAGGGGCATTTGGCACCCTGCACGACAATCTGTCCTTCTTCCGTAACGCCTACGACGACTTTGCCGGCTACCGCGCGGTACTGGATCGTCTGTCCGGCTATACCGAGTCGATGCAGCAAGCCGCCAGCCTGCCCCGCCCGCAGATTGAACAGCAAGGCCAGCGGCTGGCACTGGAGAACTTCAGCCTGCAGACGCCGGATGGCAGCCGCCTGCTGGATGATGTGTCACTGGATGTGGCCAGCGGTAGCGCCTTGCTGATCCGCGGCCGCTCCGGCTCCGGCAAGACCACCCTGCTGCGCAGCCTGGCCGGGCTATGGCCTTATAGCAGTGGCCGCATCATCCGGCCGGAACAGGGATTGATGTTCCTGTCGCAAAAGCCCTATCTGCCCGGTGGCAGCCTGCGCGACGCGCTGTACTACCCGGCCAGTGCGCCTGTCGCGGCACAGCCGGAAGTGGAACAGGTCTTGCAACTGGTCCAGCTATCACACCTGCAATCACGTCTGGACGAGGAACGTGACTGGAGCCACACCCTGTCGCTGGGCGAACAGCAACGGCTGGCTTTTGGCCGCCTGTTGCTGAACAAGCCGGCCATTGCCTTTCTGGATGAAGCTAGCTCGGCGTTGGATGAAGGTCTGGAAGATGCCATGTACCGCCTGCTGCGCCAGCAGTTACCCACCACCACGCTGATCAGCGTCGGGCACCGCAGCAGCCTGTTGCAACACCATCAACAGCAGTTGCAGATTCTGGAACAAGGACGCTGGCAACTGGCCACTTGCGTCTGATCGGTGTCACAAGGCCAGCCTCCGGGCTGGCCTTCCGGCTCCTGGCACTGCCGGATTGGATATCCGCTGCGGCTCCACACCGCGCCTCCCCGCTCACGGGGAAAGCCACCCTCCTGCGCCCTCGTCATGAGCATCACCTCCCGCCATTGCCGGCACCCGCCATCCCAACGGACAAGCGAAAGTTCCACGCTGCATTCAAATACAAGCATTAACTTGATAAAACATTGAATCAAGCCACTATAAATCAATAAAAACTATCAAATATGCCAAATTCTTAGTTCTTCGAGATCAACTGCCTCTTGAACCCTATCGGGATTGCAGTTTTCCTGCATATGCCAAAAATCAATGCTATACGTATAGATACTTAGCAACTTGTTTGGCCAGTGAATAAAACACAATTAAGACTCATTCCCAAGGAAATACGCCATGACCATAATCAAAAGGCTCACGCTGACACTGGCCATCTCCCTGCTCGCCTTGTTACTGGTTGGTGGTTTTGGTATCTATCAGCAAAAACTGGCCAGCAATCGTTTTGAAGACACCATCAGCAACCTTGCACCCAGCGTACGAGACCTGAATGGCATGGTGTATTCCTTCATGGATATCCGTAGTGCGGTCACAAAACATTCGGTATCTCATACTGACGGCGAAAAAGCATCGGCCGAAGCCGCTGCCGGAGAAGCAGACAAAAAACTGGATGATCTGTTCAATGATTACGAGAAGAACCTCATCTCGGATGACCATGATCGCCAGCTATTACAGGATGACAAAGCCAAGTTGGCCGCTTACAGTGCCGAGCGCAGCAAATTCTTCGAAATATCCCGCAGTGGAAAGTCTGATCTGGCCGATAGCATGCTGAGAGACGGCCCACTCAATACAACAAGTGCCGAGTTCCGCAAGGCATTGAATGTACATACCGAATACAACCTCAAACTGGCTTTCGACACCCTGGAAACCAACAAAGCCGCCTACAACAGTGCCTTGCTGCAAACCGGCAGCGTGATTGCCGTGGTGGTGGTCTTGGTGCTGTTCATGGGCATCATCCTGTTTCGCACCATCAATCAAGGACTCAGCGCCATCCAGCAAACCATACAGCATGTCAGCCAGTCGCTGGATTTCACCCATCGCGCTCCGGTATCCGGCAATCATGAAATCAGCCATACCGCCGCCGCCTTCAACAGCCTGCTGGATGGCTTGCAGCGCAATCTGCGCTCCATTCTGGAAGGTGCCCGCTCGGTAGCGGATGCCTCGCAGGGACTGGCCCAAACAGCGACGCAGGTGGCAGCGGCAGCCGATTCGCAATCGGCCTCCTCTGCCAGCATGGCAGCCACCATCGAGCAGATGACGGTGAGCGTGAACCATGTGGCCACCCGGGCAGAAGAATCCCGCGACATGGCGCACAATGCCGGCGAACTGGCGCAGCAAGGCTCGAACACCATTACCCAGACCATTCGCGATATCCGTGATATTTCCCAGGCAGTGGACAGCGCAGCCGGCAGCATTCGCGAACTGGATACCTATAGCGCACAAGTGGACACCGTGGTGAGCGTGATCAAGGACATTGCCGACCAGACCAATCTGCTGGCACTGAATGCCGCCATCGAGGCCGCCCGCGCCGGTGAAATGGGTCGTGGCTTTGCCGTGGTGGCCGATGAGGTACGCAAGCTGGCTGAACGCACCAGCACCTCCACCCAGGAGATTTCCTCCACTATCAGCGCCATGCGCGACCGTTCACGCCAGGCCACCGAGCAGATGCATTCGGCGGAAGAACTGGTGCGCAATGGCGTCAGCCGTGCCGACCACGCCGATGGGGCCATCAAGCAGATTGGTGATGCGACCGGCAACACGGTCAGCATGGTCAGCGAGATTTCCCATGCCATCAAGGAACAAGGGATTGCCACCAACAATATTGCCGTCCAGGTCGAACAGATTGCCCAGATGACAGAAGAGTCCTCCTCGGCTGCGCAGGAGGCCGCCAGTAGTTCGCGTCATCTGGATGAACTGGCCCGCCAGCAAATCAACACGCTGAACCAGTACCGCCTGTAACAATTCTCTGGACGCAAGTCATTGGCCGCCATGCTCTGCTGGCGGCCATTTTTACGTCCGGCCAGTCATCTTGTGCAGCGAGACTTGCTCCCCTCCCCCATCTCAACGTAACATTAAACAATAGTTTGCATTACGGACATTTGTTTAATGACTGAACGCGAGCAGCAAATCCTGCACATCCTGCGCCAGGACCCGCTCATCCCGCAGCAACAGCTGGCAGATCAACTGGGCATCAGCCGCTCCGCCGCGGCCGGCCACATCATGAAACTGATGCAGAAAGGCCATATTCTGGGCAAGGGTTATATCCTGGCCCAGACCAGCTATGTCGCGGTGTTGGGCGGGGCCAATATGGATATCCGCGGCAGCACGCCGGCCACACTGCGCCTGGGCGATTCCAATCCCGGCCACATCAGCTGCTCTCCCGGTGGCGTGGCGCGCAATATTGCCGAGAACCTGGCACGCCTGGGGGCAGACTGTCGTCTGCTCAGCGCCGTGGGAGATGATCTGTATGGCCGCTCACTGCTGGAGCTGACCCAGCGTGCCGGCGTAGATGTACGGCCGGTACTGGTGCTGCCCGATGCGGCCACCTCCACCTATCTGTCGATCCATGGTCCCGATGGCGACATGGCCATCGCCATCAACGACATGGACGTCCTGAGCCGGCTGGATGCCGCCCGGCTGGCCCCGCAACGCGAGCTGGTACGTCATGCCGGCCTCATCATCGCCGATGCCAATCTGTCGGCCGAAGCACTGGCGTGGTTGTTTGCCGAAGCTGGTGAAGTGCCCGTATTTGTCGATACCGTGTCGGCATTCAAGGCCGAGCGCATCCGCCCCTGGCTGGGCCGGATCCATACCCTGAAACCGAATCGACTCGAAGCCGCCACCCTGTCCGGCTTGCCGCTGGACCATGCCGGGCAGGCCCCTGCCATTGCGGCCTGGTTTCACCAGCAAGGCGTGCAGCAAATCATTCTCAGCCTGGGCGGAGATGGCCTGTTTTACAGCAATGCCCAGACCCAGGGCTGGAGCCAGGCTCCGGCGGTCGACATCGTCAATGCCACCGGTGCCGGCGATGCCCTGATGGCCGGCCTGGCTTGGGGCTGGCTGCAAACCCTGCAGTTGCCGGAAGCCATCCAGCTGGCCCAGGCCTGCGCGGCCCTGACCCTGGGCTGTGCCGCCACCAACAACCCCACCTTGTCGCTGGCCGCCGTCCAGCACATGTGCCAAACCCTGCAACACGCGGAGCAATCATGACCCGACACGCTTATCTGGACATCCACCCCGAAGTCGCCGCCGCCCTGGCGGCCAAGCAAGCAGTAGTGGCCCTGGAATCCACCATCATCTCGCACGGCATGCCCTACCCGCACAACGTGGCCACCGCGCTGCAAGTGGAAGCGGAAGTCCGTGCCCACGGTGCCGTGCCGGCAACCATTGCCATCATCAATGGTCGTCTGAAAGCCGGCTTGAGCCACGAGGAAATCGAGTTGCTGGGCAAGACCGGGCGCGATGTGGTGAAGGTCAGCCGTCGCGACATCCCCTTCATCGTGGCCTCCGGCCAGACCGGTGCCACCACCGTGGCCTCCACCATGATCGTGGCGGCCATGGCCGGCATCCGCGTGTTTGCCACCGGCGGCATCGGTGGCGTCCATCGTGGCGCGCAGCAGAGCTTCGACATTTCGGCCGATTTGCAGGAACTGGCGCAAACGCCGGTCACCGTGGTGTGCGCTGGAGCCAAGTCGATTCTGGATCTGGGCCTGACCCTGGAATATCTGGAAACCCATGGCGTACCGGTGATCGGCTACCAGACCAGCACCCTGCCTGCCTTCTTTACCCGTGACAGCCAGTTCAAGGTGGACTACCGCCTGGACAGCCCGGCCGCCATTGCCGCCGCCATGAAAGCCAAGTGGGACTTGCAACTCCAGGGGGGCATGGTGGTAACCAATCCGATTCCCGAACAGTACGCCATGCCGGCTGACAAAATCGACAGCGCCATCGAACAGGCACTACAGGAAGCCGCCGCACAAGGCATCAGCGGCAAGGAGTCCACCCCATTCCTGCTGGCGCGGGTAAGCGAGCTGACCGGTGGCAACAGCCTGGCATCCAATATCCAGCTGGTGCTGAACAACGCCCGCCTGGCATCCGCCATTGCCAACAACTACTGCCAGCTGTCGGTCTAATCCGGTCACTCGTCCCTGCAGCCAGTGCGATTGACGCCAGCTGGCAGCAGCGGTGTAATCGCCAGCCCACCAGCATGAAGACGCTGCCATGAATTCCCTTGCTCAAGACCCCGCCCTGCTGCAGCACTGGCAGCAACAATTGATCCTGCTGTTGCAACAGCAACCCGCCGATGAGGATGGCGCCCACGACCTGTCGCACTTCCATCGCGTCTGGGCGGCCGCACGCCAGATACTGCACCACTATCCGCAAGCCGATGCCCTGGTGGTGCTGGCCGCCTGCTACCTGCACGATCTGGTCAATCTGCCCAAGAACCACCCGCAGCGGGAGCAGGCATCGTGCATGGCCGCGGCAAAGGCTGAGCAATTGCTGGCCGCCGCCCGCTTCCCTGATGACAGGCTGGCCGCCGTGGCCCATGCCATCGAAGCGCACAGTTTCTCCGCCAATATCACCCCCCGCACGCTGGAAGCCCAGATCGTGCAGGATGCCGACCGCATGGATGCGCTGGGTGCCATCGGCCTGGCGCGCATGTTCTACACCTCTGGCCGCATGGGCCGCCAGCTGGCACATCCGGACAATCCGCTCGGTATCGACCGCGTACTGGATGACCGCGAATACGCGCTGGACCACATCGAGGTCAAGCTGGAAAAACTGCCCGGCATGATGCAGACCGCCGCAGGCCGCGCCATGGCCGAGACCCGGCTGCAGCGCCTGCTGGCCTTCCGCCAGCAATTTGTCGAGGAATGGCTGGCACGCTGAACACCGTGCATACACGGATGTGCAGTCCGTGGACTGCGGCGTATGATGGGACAAAACCAATCAAAAAAAGGAGCACATCCGGCCCGCAGGCAGACTGGCGCAGGCGGCTGGCGTGGCGCTTCCAGACAGAGGAGATGTCCCATGGAATACCACTACGGCAGACTGCTCGACCACGTTCACCTGGTGGTGACCGACCTGAGCGCCAGCAAGCGTTTCTATCGCGCGATATTGCAGGCACTGGGCCGTGAAATCACCGGCGAAGGGGCTGATTATTTCTGGGCTGACGAATTATTTGTCAGCAGCGGTGCCCCGGCCAGGCACAGTCATGTGCATCTGGCCTTCCAGACTTCAGACCCGGCCCGGGTGCAAGGCTTTTACCAGGCAGGCTTGGCTGCCGGCGGTGGCGACAATGGCAAGCCGGGAGAGCGGCCTTACCATGACGGTTATTACGCCGCCTATCTCACCGATCCGGACGGCAATAATATTGAAGCGGTATTCCACGGCCCGCACTGGCGCAGCGCCGCCTCCATCCAGGTACAGCCACGCAGCATGGACATTGCCGCGCCGTTTACTGTGTGCGAATAAGCACAACATCGTGCCAGCCAACTGCGCCGGCCAGATAACACATCAAGGGGCAGGTCTTTTTCCATTTCTGGAGCTGCACATGAAAATCAATCCCTACCTGATGTACAACGGCCAATGCGAAGCGGCCTTCCAATTTTACCAACGCTGCCTGGCGGCCAATCTGACCGCCTTACACCGCTATGCCGATGCACCATGCGAACAGCCCATGGTGCCGGCAGACTTTGCCGACAAGATCATGCATGCCCGACTGGAAAGCCATGGCACCGTGTTGATGGGCTCGGACTGTCCGCCAGCCATGTATCAGGGCGCGGTCAAGAGCTGCTCGGTGTCGCTGAATGTCGAGAGTGCCGAACAGGCCGAGCAGGTGTTTGCCGCCCTGGCAGAAAATGGCCAGATCACCATGCCCATCCAGTCCACCTTCTGGGCGCTGCGTTTTGGCTGTCTGATCGACCAGTTTGGCGTGCCATGGATGATCAACTGCGAACGCACCCCCGGCAGCTAGTTGCTGCCTGCGCACCCGACGGTAAACCTTAGCCGCATCACTCAGGAGAAGAAACATGATTTCTTACGTCACCCTAGGCAGCAACGATATGCAGCGCGCAGCGGCCTTCTACGACACCTTGCTGGCCGGCATCGGCGCCACTCGCCTGTGGGAAATGGACCGTGGCATCTGCTGGGGCACCCATCCCGACCAGCCGCAGCTGGCCATCATGAAACCATTCAATGGCGAGCCGGCCACGGTAGGCAATGGCGTGATGGTGGGCTTCTATCTGGATAGCCGTGCCGGCGTGGACAAGTTGCATGCCCACGCATTGCAGCTGGGCAGTCAGGATGAGGGTGCCCCCGGCCTGCGTGGCGATGACTTTTATGGTGCCTATTTCCGCGACCCGGATGGCAACAAGCTGTGTTGTTTCACCATGGCAAAATAAAAAAACGGAGGGCCATGCCCTCCGTGCAAGTCTTGTAGCCAGGAGTGTTACAAGAAAACAGCACATGGGTTGCCCTCAGTGGCAGCCCATGTTTTTCCGGTATTACTTCCAGCCCTGCGGCAGCTTGTAGCCCGCATACTTTTGCTTGGCCCAGTCGCTGAAAGTCTTGGAGTTATAAGCGGCAATCACATCGCGGGCCCACGGCTTGCCCGCATCGGCAGCGCGCACCACGCCCCAGTTGACATAGGCGTAGCTCTTTTCCTGGAACACGGCTTCGGTCAGCTTGATGCCGGAGCTGGTGGCGTAGTTGCCATTGATCACGGCGAAGTCCACGTCATTGCGCGAACGCGGCAACTGGGCGGCTTCCAGCTGTACGATCTTCAGCTTCTTCACATTCACGGCGATATCACGCTCGGATGCAGTCAGCGGATTGATGCCCGGCTTGAGCTTGACCCAGCCCAGATCGTTCAGCATCACCAGCGCACGGGCAAAGTTGGACGGATCATTAGGCGCGGAAACCGTGCTGCCCTCCTTCACGTCCTTCAGCGACTTCAGCTTGCCCGGATAAATGCCCAGCGGGGCGGTGGGCACCTGGAACACTTCTTTCAGGCTCAGCTTGTGCTCCTTGACGAAGCTGTCCAGGTAGGGCTTGTGCTGGAAGACGTTTACATCCAGCGCACCTTCCTGCAGGGCCAGATTGGGGCGCACATAGTCGGTGAATTCCACCAGTCTCACGGCATAGCCCTGCTTTTCCAGGATGGGCTTGATCGACTGTTTGACCATATCGCCAAAGTCGCCCACGGTGGTACCAATGACGATTTCCTTCTTGGCCGGATCAGCAGCCAGAACGCTACCGGCCACGGCCAGACCCAGCACAGAGACGGCCAGTGCCTTGAGGACAAATCTACGCATAAATGCTCCTTGCAGTTCTATTGGATAAGGGGAGTTGCCGGGTGGTCATGGCCACCCGGTCTGGAATCGATCATGGTTAGCGCTTGTCCAGCCGCGCAGCCAGGCGGTTGCCGGCAAACTGGATGATCTGCACGATCAGCACCAGCAGCAGCACCATGGCCACCATCACATCGGTCTGGAAACGGTAATAACCATAGCGGATGGCCAGATCGCCAATGCCGCCGCCGCCCACCACACCGGCCACGGCCGAGTAGCTGAGAAAGCTGATGGTCAGAATGGTAAGACTGGAAATCAAGCCGGAACGCGCCTCGTTCAGCAGCACCTTGACGATGATCTGCAGCGGACTGGCCCCCATGGCCTCGGCCGCCTCCACCACACCACGCGGAATTTCACGCAGGGTCTGCTCCACCAGGCGGGCAAAATAGGGAATGGCGGCAAAGGACAAGGGCACGGCCGCCGCCACCGGACCGATGGTGCTGCCCACGATCAGCCGGGTGAGTGGTACCAGCGACACCATCAGGATGATGAAGGGGAAGGAGCGCACCAGGTTGACCGTCCAGCCCAGCAGGCCGTTGATCCAGCGGTTGGCAAACAGCTGTCCCGGCTGCGACAGGTACAGCACGATGCCCAATGGCCCCCCCAGGGAGATGGCCGCGGCCAGGCCCACCGCCAGCATCAGGGCTGTTTCGCGGCAGGCTTGCCAGATTTCCGGGGCCAGGCTGAGCAGATCGGCCAGCGCTGCAGCAAAAGTCATGTCGTCCATTACGCAGCCTCCAACAGGGAACGGGCCAATTCAGACCGGGCATCCACCTCGCCCGCATTCACCTCCACCACTTCCACCACCGTGCCGGCATCCAGCACCGCCGCACGGTGACAGATGGAGCGCACCACGTGCATTTCGTGCGTGACGATGACCACGGTGACGCCAAAGCGCCGGTTGATGTCCTGCAGGCAGTCCAGAATGGACTGGGTGGTCTTGGGGTCCAGCGCCGAAGTTGGCTCATCGGCCAGAATCACCTTGGGGCGCGGCGCCAGCGCGCGGGCAATGCCCACCCGCTGCTTTTGCCCGCCGGAAAGCTGGGCCGGATAATGCTGGGCGCGGTCGCCCAGACCGACAATCTCCAGGCACTCGGCCACGCGGTTGGCAATATCGGCCTTGGACCAGCCGGCAATCTCCAGCGGAAAGGCAATATTGTCGGCCACGGTACGGTTGGCCATCAGGTTGAATTGCTGGAACACCATGCCCAGCTGCTGACGGGCAGTGCGCAGTGCCTTGGCATTCATGGCAGTCAGGTCCTGACCGGCCACAATGACAGCCCCCTGATCTGGTCTTTCCAGCAGATTGATCAGACGCAGCAAGGTGGATTTGCCCGCCCCGGAGAAACCGATCAGGCCAAAGATTTCACCTTCGCCAATGGACAGCGAGGTGTCGCAGACCGCGTCGAAACTGCCCCCTTCGGGGCGCTGAAAACGCTTGCGGATATTTTGCAGATGAATCATTCAAACACTCCAGAATGCATAAAGCCCGCCAATGACTGCGGCGGGCTATCAGCATGGAATCTTTGAATACTGACTCAAGATCATATAAGCAGAATCTGAATGGTACGGGGTCTGCTTACCCACGCTTTAGCTGTTTTACGCCCGCAAGCTGTGTCAAATCGGCGATAAATCTGTGTGCTATTGAACATGAATTTTCGCTTTGCGTCAAGCAAAGTGCAGCTCCCCTGCAATCAAAGCATACGAAACGCAGAAAAACGGCAAATTCACAGCTGAATATTCAGGAATACAGCATGGTTTTATCAATCGACAAATGCTGATGTTTCATAGCGAAGATCTGCCCACCATGGCAGTGCGGCTACTCCGGCAACAAGGATGCCGCCAGCGGCAGATGATCGGACAAGCGTGACCATGGCCGGCCATGCAATACCTCGGCACTGACCACGCGCAGGCCGCGCACATAGATGCGGTCCAGCGGCAGTACCGGCAGGCGAGCCGGAAAACTCTGCGCATAACGGCCACGCTTTTGCAGGAATACTTCCTGCAGCCCCGCTTCCTGCAGGCAGTCGGTGGCCTCGCCCTGCCAGTCGTTGAAATCACCGGCCAGAATCAGCGGCATGGCCGGATCAATGGCCTCACGGATGTAGTGCACCAGATTGGCGTACTGCTTGCGCCGATCCCGTGCCAACAGGTTGAGATGGGCACAGAGCGCGGCGACCGGTTGCTTCCAGCCCTTGGGCAGCATGACGCAGTGCAAGACGCCCCGGCTTTCAAAGCGATTGACCGAAATGTCACGGTTACACCATTCGATGATGGGGTAGCGCGACAGCACGGCATTCCCATGATGGCCATGCTCGTAGGCCGCATTCAGGCCATAGACCACCCGATGGTCCAGCCGCCGCGCCAGATAATGGTGCTGTGGCTGTAGCGGCCAGCCCTCGTGCCGCAGCGAACGCAGCAGATTCTTGCCCTGCACCTCCTGCAAAAACAGCAAGTCCGGGGCCAGGCTCTCCAGAGCATGGGCGATTTCATTGAGCCGCAGATGGCGGTTCAATGGCGACATGCCTTTGTGGATGTTGTAGGTGGTGATATTCAGTGGCTTCATAGCACTATCCATAGCGCATCCGGCTGCCATTGCGCTAGTGCGCTGGACAAATAAAATGCACGGGCCGGCAAACAGCCCCTTCCTCCAGCCGCTCGCATCCGCTGTGGCACCAAAATGGCACATCCCGGCACCAATCCGGCTGGCACGCACCTGAAATGCGCAATGCATACTGAAGGCTGTATACAAGTCATTTAAAATCAAGCCCGCAATGACTATTTTTTGCTTTAATTCAGCGCAATTCAGGCATGCAATCTGCTTAAGCATGAGTCAACGGTAGTCCCTGCCTTGCGCAGGGGTCCATTCCCATGTTTGCAGCAGGAGATGTCACATGAATCTGACCAGCCACCGCATGAGTCTGAGTCCGGAAGAGAAACGCTGGCTGCCCTGGCTGGGCAGCAACGGCAAGCTGGCCATGGGACTGGCCTGCTTCAAAAACCGCGACCGTTACCCGGCTCTGGAAAGCATCTTCGACAATTTTGGCCGCTTGCGCGTGCAGATCCTGCAGCAATGGGCAGAACAACAATGGCAACAACTGGAAGGCGTGGCGCTGCGCCTGTCCGCCACCGACGTCTCACAGCTGAACACGGAACTGTCGACGCGGCTGGCAGAGCTGGCAGACTTCACCGAATTGTTCATCCTGCAGTCTGACAACCAGCTGCTGGCCTCCAGCGCCGGGCGCAAGATGGCAGCACAAGGCCCCAATGCGGCGGCACTGGCACGTGGCCTGCAGCAAAAATTCCTGCTCGGCCCTTACCGTGATCAGCAAACACTGCAACTGGGACCGCGCAGCTCCTCCTTCCACGATGCCGTTACCCTGTTGTTCATGTTGCCGCTGCAACTGAGCGACCACAGCAAGGCCTGCCTGTGCGCCCGGCTGCCCAATGATGTGGTGGGCGATCTGATCCAGCGTGAGGCCGGCCACATTTTTCATGAATCCGGTGACAACTACCTGTTCATGGTGCAGTCGCGTTTCGATCCTGCCATCGCCCCCGGCACCGCCCTGTCGCGTTCGCGCTTTGAAGACCGCACCTTCAGTGGCGGCGACAATCTGAAAGACGGTGTCAAGACGGCTTATGGCGTGGTGCGGGTGCAGCAACATACCGAGCTGGAACTGGTCTTCAACGACCCGGCCACCGGTCAGCTGCATCCCGGTGTGCGTGAAACCATACGCAATGGGGAAAACCTGTTTGTCACCTATCCGGGCTACTCCGACTATCGCCACATTCCGGTCATCGGCAAGGGCATCCGCTTTCAGCTGCCGGGTTCGCCCGATGTCTGGGGCATCATGTGTGAAGCCGATCTGGCCGAGGTTTACCGTTATCGCTCGGTCAGCCAGCAACTGATGACCGGCTTCCTGGGTGTACAGGCCACCCTGCTGGGCTTGGGCTATGCCGCCCAGCTGCTGCTGGCCCCCTCTCCCAGCGTGCAGTTGCTGATCGGGCTACTGCTCCTGCTTGGTGGAGCCCTGGCGTTCCGCCAGTGTTATACCCGGCCACTGGCCCTGCGGCTGCGCGGCATCAGCGGCATGATCCGCAATATTGCCGAAGGCGAGGGCAACCTGACCCTGCGCGTGGACCGCAACCAGCTGAAGCCGGATGAAACCGGGGTGATGGCACAATGGGTCAACAGCCTGATCGACCAGTTCGACCGCACGCTCGGCCAGTTGATCCTGCTGAGCCAGACCCTACAGCAGCGTAATGGCGATATGGCGGAACACAATACCGCCACAGTCACCGCGGCCAGCCAGGTCATCAGCACCGTGGAGCGTACCCGGGCCGGGCTGAGCCAGCAGCAGCAAACGCTGGATCAGGCCACCCGCAACGCCAGCGGCATGGAGCTGGCCATGCAGCAGCAAAAGCAGCTGGCCCGCCAGCAGCTGGATACCGTCAACCAAAGCACGCTGGGCATACGCGAAACCGTGGGACGCTCTGCCCAGACCATTGCCCAACTGGGTGACAGTACCCGTGAAATCGAACAGGTGGTCAGCCTGATCCAGGAAATTGCCAAGCAGACCAATCTGCTGGCGCTGAATGCCGCCATCGAAGCCGCCCGCGCCGGTGAAAGCGGACGCGGCTTTGCCGTGGTGGCCGATGAAGTACGCAAGCTGGCCGAGCGCACCAGCCAGTCGACACTGGAAATTGACGGCATGATACAGCGGGTACAGCACCAGGCCGGCGAAGCGGTGGAGACCATGCAGAACGGCATGGCTCATCTGGAACAGGGATTACAGCTGGCCGAAGCCTCTGCCGGGGAAAATGTCGAGGTCCAACGCATTGTCAGCAGCCTGCTGGACACCATTGGCCAACTGACCGACGCCGGTCAGGAGCATGCCAGCACCACGACGGAAATCGGGACCGTGGCGGGCTCCATGCATCAGGCCCAGCAAAGCCTGTCAGATTGTGTGCAGCAGACACGCCACACCATCGGCATGCTTGGTGTGCTGGCTGGCCGTTTCCGGGTCAGTGGCATGGGAGGCAGACAGCCGGGCCAGGCCTGACTTACTTCAGGTAAGAACGCACAATCCGCATCACCTGATCTACTTCTTGCTGCCGGTCGGGATCGCTTTCCCGTCCGGCAACATCATCGAGCAGCAGATGCTCGCGCAAATGGCCTTCCAGCACTTCCGCCATCAGCCCATTCACCGCACCGCGGATGGCAGCAATCTGCTGCAGCACAGCCATGCATTCCTGTCCTTCTTCCAGCGCCCGTTCAATGGCCGCTGCCTGGCCCTTGATACGCCGGACCCTCGCCAATAAAGGCTTCTGTCCCTTGATGGTATGTCCCATCTGTTTTTTTCCTTCTCAATTATACTGGGGGGTAGTATATTCCGAAGCAATCCACTCATAAAAGTAGTGATCATGCCACCACTCTCCGAACTGATACAGCAAGGCTCCAGCAATCTCTGGCTATTTATTCCATCCGCCATCCTGCTGGGTGCATTGCATGGCCTGGAACCCGGCCACTCCAAAACCCTGATGGCGTCCTTCATCATCGCCATTCGTGGCAGCATTGCACAGGCCGTTCTGCTCGGCGTGTGTGCCGCCCTGTCCCATTCGCTGGTGGTCTGGCTATTCGCAGCCGCTGCCCTGCACTTTGGCAACCAGTTGCTGGTGGAGCAAGCCGAACCCTATCTCTTGTTACTGTCCGGTGCCATCGTGCTGGCCATTGCCGGCTGGATGTTCTGGCGCACCCGGCTGGACAATCTGGCTGCCAGCGCCTGGCAGCGGCCGCCACATGGCGGCAAGATCATCAATACCGGCCATGGCATGGTGGAGCTGCTGATCAGCCAGGGGAGCAGTCCGCGCTTCATCCTGTATTGCTTCACGCCGCATATGCGACCACAGCCACCCAAACCGGACATTCGCTACCAGATCAGCATCCGGCGCGATGACGGCAGTGAGCATGTCTTTGCTCTGCAGCTGCACGGCGATCATCTGCAAGCGGAGGAGCCGGTCGACATGCCACACCAGTTTGAAGCCACCCTGCACATGCTGCATGGCGACCACGGCCACCGCTTTGCCATTCGCTTTGGCGAGGCACCGACCCAACGCTACCGCAGTCAGCCTGCCAGCCGCAGCGGCCAACTATCCCGCCAGATGGTGCGCCCACGGCCAGTACCGCCGGTCGAGGCATATCAGGACGCCCATGAGAAAGCCCATGCTGACGAGATCGCCCGCCGCTTTGCCGGCCAGTCGGCCACCACAACGCAGATTGCCTTGTTTGGCCTGACCGGTGGTCTGATGCCCTGCCCGGCCTCGGTCACCATTCTGCTGCTCTGTCTGCAATTGAAACGGGTGGCACTGGGCGTCACCATGGTGGCCTCATTCAGCCTGGGACTGGCCATTTCACTGGTCAGTGTCGGCGTGATTGCCGCCTGGGGTGCACAGCAACTGGGCAGGAAAATCGGCTCGCTGGATGGTATTGCGCGCCGGCTGCCCTATCTGTCCTGTGCGCTGATGTTGCTGATTGCCACGGTGATGATGGTACAGGGCTGGCTCCAACTGCCCGCCTGAACAAAGGCATGCGCTAATAAAAAACGAGGCCTCAGCCTCGTTTTTTCATGCTGTGCCAGACTACTCAGGCCTTGATCCAGCCCAGTGCAATCGGCTTGGACAACAGACAGCGGTAAACACTGTTCAGCCCTTGCAGCAAGGCTGGGCCAAAAGTCGGCCAGGCAGCCGCCAGCATCCCGCTATACAGCAGCGACAACAGCATGCCGCCAATGATGTCCAGCGGCCAGTGCACCCCCAGATACACCCGGGACAAGCCCACCAGCACGGTCAACACCAGCAGTAGCTGCCCCAGTCTGGCCTTGCCGGCCAGCCAGAAGGCCAAGGCCGTGGTAGCAAAAATGGTGGCGTGATCACTGGGGAAAGACGGGTCCGCCGCATGATCGATAAATCGATAACCCATGCCGATGGCGAAAGGCCGCGGATGATCCCAGGCCAGGCCGATCAGCAGATTGACCAGCAAGCCCAGGGCCACGCTGCACACGACTTTCAGTGCGCGTTCGCGCTGGGCATCCTCCCCCCACAGCCACATCAGCAGCAACAGGACGGGAATCAGCAGGATCAGGTATTTGGCAAGAAAGATGGCCAGCTTGATCAGCAATGCAGACGAGGCCGGCGTGGCATTGACATGCAGGAACCAGGCCTGGTTCAGGGCTTCCAGTGCAGACATTAAGATTCGATGACAGAAATATTAAAACAGGCATTGTAGCGGGCAATGCCTGCGCTGTCCTTGCCTGATGTGTGAGAAAGTATGGCCTCGTTTGTCTGCTTGCTGACGGCAAAGTTCCGTTATCAACGCTCTGAATCATCGCCTTGCCTGTAATGCAGGCCCTGGCTGGCCGTTCTGCTTGGCGCGGAAACTATAGTAGAGTGCTAGCCACCCTCAATCTGGAACAAGGATCATGATGGCTGCCGATAGCGTGACCACACCGCCTGCACCAGTCAGCCTGCTGCAGGCACTGGGCTTCTGGCTGAAGCTGGGTTTTATCAGTTTCGGAGGACCGGCGGGCCAGATTGCCATCCTGCACCAAGAGCTGGTCGAACGCCGTCGCTGGATTTCCGAGCAGCGTTTCCTGCATGCACTCAATTACTGCATGCTGCTGCCCGGGCCGGAGGCACAGCAACTGGCGACCTACATCGGCTGGCTGATGCACCGCAGCTGGGGCGGCATCATTGCTGGCGGCCTGTTTGTCCTGCCTTCACTATTCATCCTGATCGGGCTGTCCTGGACCTATATTGCCTTGGGCCACCTGCCATTGGTGGCCGCCCTGTTCTACGGCGTCAAACCGGCCATTGTCGCCATCGTCCTGCAAGCTGCCTTGCGCATAGGCCAGCGTGCCTTGCGTAATCGCCTGCTGTGGGGCATTGCGCTGGCCTCCTTCATTGCCCTGGCCCTGTTCAAGCTGCCTTTCCCGCTGATCGTGTCGAGTGCCGCCCTGCTGGGGTATCTGGCCGGGAAACACCGACCGCTGCTGTTTGCCACAGGCACGGCGGCGCACCACGGTACTGGGCATTATGGCCCGGCACTGATTGACGATCACAGCCCGACGCCGGCCCATGCGCGCTTCAGCCTGCCCCGGCTACTGCGCGTGTTGCTGGCCGGTACCCTGCTATGGGCCGTGCCCATGCTGCTGCTCATGCAGTTGTATGGCTGGCAACACCCCTTTACCCAGATGGGCTGGTTCTTTACCAAGGCAGCCTTGCTGACCTTTGGTGGAGCCTATGCCGTGCTGCCTTATGTCTATCAGGGTGCCGTCGGCCATTACGGCTGGCTGAGCGCTGGGCAGATGATGGATGGACTGGCACTGGGGGAGACCACGCCCGGACCGTTGATCATGGTGGTGGCTTTTGTCGGCTTTGTCGGCGGCTACCAGCATATTCCCCAGCTGTCCCCCTGGCTGGCTGGCGTGGTGGCCGCCACACTGGTGACCTGGTTTACCTTTTTGCCATCCTTCATCTTCGTTCTGGCAGGGGGACCACTGATCGAACGCAGCCACGGCAGTCTGTCGCTGACAGCCCCCCTGACGGCCATTACCGCCGCCGTGGTTGGCGTGATCGCCAATCTGGCCTTGTTCTTTGGCTGGCAGGTGCTGTGGCCGCAAGGCGGACAGACAGGCCCGGACTGGGCGGCGGTACTGATCACGCTGGCTGCTGCCGTGGCGCTGCTGCGCTATCGGGTGAATGTCATCAAGGTGATTGCCGCTGCCGCACTGAGCGGCTTGCTGTTCCGCCTGTAATCACTTCAGCCCGAGGCGGGCGGGCAACAGGCGAATGGCGGCGGCATTGGAGGGGGAAAACACCAGTTCGGCCGCCTGCTGCCAGGGCAACCATTGCTGGGCCAGATGCTCGCCCGGTGCCAGCTGCACACTTTGTGGCCGATCCAGCTGCAAGCCGAACACATGCTCGTCGTTATGCGTCACCCCTGCCGGATAACGGTGACGCCAATGCGGATAGATTTCGTAGCGATTGTGCAGCTGCCAGTCGCTCAGAGTATGCAGACCCGCATCCAGCCCGGTTTCCTCCGCCACTTCTCGGCGGGCCGTGTCCAGCAGGCTTTCATCCCCTTCGCGGCTGCCGGTCACCGATTGCCAATAACCCGGCTTGTCGGCACGCTCGATCAACAGCACCTCTCCGGCGGCGGTATGAATCACCACCAGCACCGATACTGGCTGCTTAGTGCCCATCGCCACGGCTCCCGCCATTGTCGGCCTGGCTGGCGGCCAGCAAGCCGGCCAGTTCCACGGCGGATTTGACACCCATTTTCTCGAATACGCGCGAGCGGTGCACTTCCACCGTTTTCATGCTGATGGAGAGATCCTCGGCAATCTGCTTGTTGAGCTTGCCCAGCAGGATCAGCTGCATCACTTCCCTTTCCCGCTCGGTCAACTGGGCCAGCAGCCCACTGACCCGCTGGCGACGCTGATGCGTGGCACGATTGGCTTCATCCACCCGCAGCATCTTTTCCACCCGTGCCAGCAGTACTTCGTCATCAAAGGGCTTTTCCATGAAGTCCAGTGCCCCCAGCTTGATGGCCGCCACCGCGTGCGGCACATCGCCATGCGCGGTCAGCATGATGGCGGGCGGGCAATACGCCAGATCGGCCAGTCGCTCCAGCAGCATGATGCCGGACATGCCGGACATACGCAGATCGACGATCAGGCCATTAAAGCCGCTGTCCGCACCAGCGGCCAGGAACTCTTCGGCGCTATCAAAACCACTGACCTGATAGCCTTGCCCGTCCAGCAACCAGATCAACGCCTGCCGTACGGCGGCATCGTCATCCACAATCGCCAGTCGTTTGTCGCTCATGCCTGCCCTCCCCGGCCGGGCAGGGCCACGGCCACATCGCTGACAATGCGCACATCCCGCTGCGGGTAGGGAATCTCGATACCGAGTTCCTTGAAACGCCGCCAGATGGCCAGATAGATTTCCGACCTCAAGCCCATGAAACCGTTTTCCGGGTCTTTCACCCAGATCCCCAACTCCAGGCTGATGCCATTGTCGGCAAAAGCCGTGACAAAGGACGCCGGACCTGGCTCGGTTTGCACGCGCGGATGGACTGCCGACTCGCGCAATACAGCCAGCGCCAGATCCAGATCGGTACCGTAATCCACCTGGATGGGCAGGCTGATCCACATGGCCTTGTCGGAGTAGGACTGATTGATCACGGTGTTGGAAATCAGCGCGTCGTTAGGCACCAGCGCTTCCGAGCCATCCGCGCTCTTGAGCACCACGTAACGCGAGGTGATACGGGTGACATAGCCAACGCGGTTATCCACCATCAGCCGGTCGCCGATGCGGATGGAGCGATCCAGCAAGATGATGAAGCCGGACACATAGTTACTGGCAATCTTCTGCAAGCCAAAACCCAGCCCCACGCCCAGCGCACCGCCAAATACCGACAGCACGGTCAGGTCGATGCCCACCACTGGCAGGGCAATCAGCACCGCCACCACGATGAGCAGGGTGCGTGCCATCTTGGCAAACACGATGCGCAGCGACAGGTCCATGTGCTTGAGGCCCATTACCCGCGCCTCGATCACCCGGCTGACCCACAAGGCCACCACCACGATGATGGACACCCACAGCATGGCGTTGAGGATGGTGAGCAGGTCCAGGTGGGTCTTGCCCACGGAAAAGGACACCGACTGCAGCCAGTCCAGCACGACATCATCAAAACCGATGGCCCAGCTGACAAAGCCCAACCACAGCACAGTGGCGATGAAGTGCTCGGAATGACGCTCGAACTTGCCCTGCGGCAGCGCCTGGCGCATCACGGCGGAGAACAAGCGGATCACCCCCAGCCAGAACAGCATGGCGGTAAACAGCGGCAGCAGGTGGGGCCGGCTATGGGTCAGCAGATTCCAGCCCAGAATGCACAGCAGCATGCAGCCCAGGGACGCGCCCGGCAGCACCAGGCGGAAGGCGGTATAGGGCAGGAAGCGCTCGTAGCGTTCGGGAGAATGCTGAAACCAGCGATGGAAGGTACGACGGGCCGCCAGCGTGCCCAGCAACAGGCACAGCACACCCAGCACCAGCTGACTCAGGCCGGCGCCGGTCTGGACCGCCAGCATCACCGAATCGAAATTCATTTCTTCACGAACAAACAGCACCCGTCTCTCCTTGCCAGCCCGGCTCTGATTTAATGCACGCCATCCGCTTGCTGCAGCTGGCCTTCTACCAGCCGCAAGGTACGTTGCGCCCGGCCAGCCAGTTCCAGATCATGCGTGACAATGACCAGGCTGGTCCCCAGCCCCTCGTTCAACTCCAGCATCAGGTCAAATACCTGGCGCGCTGTCTGGTAATCCAGGTTACCGGTAGGCTCATCCGCCAGCAGACAGGCAGGCTCGGTCACCAGCGCCCGGGCAATGGCCGCACGCTGGCGTTCGCCGCCGGACAGCTCACCCGGCTTGTGCTGCAGCCGGGCCGCCAAACCAACCCGCCCCAGCATGGCGGAGGCCCGTGCCGCTGCTTCCTGCTGCGGCATGCGTCGGATCAGCAGCGGCATCATCACGTTTTCCAGTGCCGAAAACTCCGGCAACAGATGGTGAAACTGGTAGACAAAGCCCAGCGACTGGTTACGCATCTGCCCTCTTTCCGCCTCGGACAGGCTGGCCAGATCACGACCCAGCACCTCGACCTGGCCCTGGGTCGGCGTATCCAGCCCGCCCAGCAGGTGCAGCAGGGTACTCTTGCCCGAGCCGGAGGCCCCGACAATCGCCAGCCGCTCACCCTTGTCCACACTGAGCGACACGTCGGACAGCACGGTCAGGTTCAGCTTGCCTTCACGATAGGTTTTGCCCAGATGGCGGCAATTCAGCACATTACTCATAGCGTAGCGCCTCCGCCGGTTGGGTGCGGGCGGCACGCCAGCTGGGGTAAATGGTGGCCAGCAAGGCCAACAACAGGGCAATCACGGTAATGGTGCTGACATCGCCCAGCTGCACGTCGGAGGGCAGGTAGTCGATCATGTAGACCTCGCTGGACAGCAGCTTGGTGCCGAGCACCCGTTCGATGAAGGGCACGATCACATCCAGATTGAGTGCCACCACCACGCCGCCCAGCACACCAGCC
>JAFANL010000072.1 GCA_019232735.1 Aquitalea sp.
GTCGGCCTGGCCCTTGTCGTCGAAGGCCATCACGATCACCGCCGCGCCATAGCGGCGCAGCAGGCGCGCTTGTTCCTTGAACTTGTCCACCCCCTCCTTCATGGAGATGGAGTTGACGATGCCCTTGCCCTGAATGCACTTGAGACCGGCCTCGATCACTTCCCACTTGGAGGAGTCGATCATGATGGGCACGCGGGCGATGTCCGGCTCGGCAGCGATCAGCTTGAGGAAGCGATCCATGGCCGCCAGCGCATCCAGCATGCCCTCGTCCATATTGATGTCGATGATCTGCGCGCCGTTTTCCACCTGCTGCCGTGCCACATCCAGTGCGGTGGCGTAATCGCCGTTCAGGATCAGCTTGGCAAAGGCGCGGCTGCCGGTGACGTTGGTACGCTCGCCCACATTGACGAACAGATCGTGGTCGCCAATGTTGAACGGCTCCAGCCCGGACAGGCGGCACTTGGCTTCAATCTGTGGCAGGGCACGCGGCGCAATGCCGTCCACCGCGTTAGCAATCGCGGCGATGTGATCCGGCGTGGTGCCACAGCAACCGCCAACGATGTTGATCAGGCCGGATTCGGCCCATTCGCGCACAAACTCGCCCATGGCCGCCGGTTCCAGATCGTAACCGCCAAAGGCATTGGGCAGACCGGCATTGGCATGCACCGACACATAGGTGGCGGACACGCGCGACATTTCTTCCACATAGGGGCGCAGCAAATCCGGACCCAGCGCGCAGTTGAGGCCGAAAGACATGGCATCGGCGTGCGACAGGCTGTTGTAGAAAGCCTCGGTGGTCTGGCCGGTCAGGGTGCGGCCGGACTGGTCGGTGATGGTGCCGGACACCATGATGGGCAGGCGGGCAATGGCCGGGCGTTCGTCAAAATACTGGTGGATGGCAAACACCGCCGCCTTGGCGTTGAGCGTATCGAAGATGGTTTCCACCAACAGGAAATCCGCCCCGCCCGCCACCAGGCCGTCGATGGCCTCGGTATAGCTGCTCACCAGTTCGTCAAAGCTGACATTGCGATAACCCGGGTCGTTCACGTCCGGGCTGATACTGGCGGTGCGGTTGGTGGGGCCCAGCACGCCGGCACAGAAGCGCGGCTTGCGCGGATTCTTCGCTGTTTGTGCAACACACAGGTCTTTTACCAGCTTGGCCGCCGCGTGGTTGATCTCCCACACCAGGCTTTCCATCTGGTAATCCGCCATGGCGATCGACGTGGCATTGAAAGTGTTGGTTTCAATGATGTCGGCACCTGCATCCAGATACGCCTGATGGATGCCGCCGATCACATCCGGCCGGGTCAGCACCAGCAAATCGTTATTGCCTTTTACATCACACGACCAGTCGGCAAACCGCTCGCCCCGGTAATCTGCCTCTTGCAGATCATGGCGCTGGATCATGGTGCCCATGCCGCCATCCAGGATCAGGATGCGCTCAGAGAGCTGGGTAAATACCGGGTGGGTGGTTTTTTTGGTCATGGCAAACAAGCACTTATTGGCTAGAACGATAAAAGGCACACGCGAGGTGCGGCTGCTCATATTACCATTGCACTTGGAACTGTCAGACAACTAACTAAGAAGAAGAGAGTACAAGCTTATGGTTGCTTTGAATAAGGCCTGGCCGGTATTGCTTGCGGGAGCAATGTTGAGCACACCGGCAGCACATGCCGGGGGCGTTCTGAAAATCGGGGTGTCGGATTCGGATGCCCCCCCCATTGTGGAACTGACACCAGACAACCAGGCGCTGGCCAGCGGCCTGATCAAGGAGCTGGGCGATGCACTGGCCGGCGAGCTGGGCATGAAACCCCAGTACGTGGTGATTGCGCGCAAGCGGGTGGAAAACGCCATTGAAACCGGCAAGGTCAATATCGTGTGCAATGCCAATCCGGAATGGTTTGGCAATGCCACCCGGCTGGGCTGGACGCGGGAGTTCTATCCGCAAATCGAAAGAGTGCTGTCGCTGAAGGGCGTGCCGGACATCCACCATGTGGATGAAATGGCCAGCAAGCGCATCGGCACCATTCGCGGTTACAGCTACCCTAGCCTGGAACACCTGTGGGCCGTGGGCCGCACCAGTCGGGTCGATGAGCCCCGGCTGGAGTTACTGGTGAAGTCATTGCAGAAGAAACTGACCGATGTGGCCATTTCCTCGGAACTGGAGCTGGCTTGGTGGGCCAAGACCAATCCGCAGGAAGCACGCGCCTTCAAGCAGCATCCCATCACCATCAGCTATATGCCGACCATGTGTGCGGTAGCCCCCAATGCCACGGTCTCGGTAGACAAGCTGAACCAGGGGATAGAGGCCATGCGCCGTAACGGCAAGCTCAAGAGCATTCTCAAGACTTACGAGTGGCAGGCTGAATAAAACAGGCAGCCTTCTCCCGGCAACGATGGCTCAGCTTGTTGTGCATCAAACTTGTTTCACGTGAAACAGGTTTTCCTTGCCAAGCCACCCAAAAACGGCAACCCTCTGGGCTTGCCGTTTTTTCATGGTCCTGCCATGCACATCATTTATCTGCACGGATTCAACTCCGGCCCGCAATCACTCAAGGCACAGGAAACTGCCCGCTGGCTGCAACAGCATGCCCCGGACATCACGCTGCACTGCCCGCGCCTGTCGCCGCATCCGGCGCAGGCCATCCAGCAGGCCGAACAATTATTACTGACCCTGCCGGCAGATAGCTGGCTGATTGGCAGCTCGCTGGGCGGCTACTACGCCACCTGGCTGGCAGAAAAGCATGGGCGCAAGGCCGCACTGATCAACCCTGCGGTCACGCCCCATCTGGATCTGCAGCGCCATCTGGGTGCGCAGCACAATCCTTACACCGGGGAAAGCTACACGCTGGGTGATGCCGACATGCAAGCCTTGCTGGCCATGCAAGCGACGCCCCGACATGGACAATACTGGCTGCTACTGGGCAGTGCGGATGAGGTGCTGGACTGGCGCCAGGCGGCACGGCACTTTGGCAGGCACCACCAGACCATTTTCAATGGCGATGATCACCGCCTCAAGCGTTGGCTGGAGTGTCTGCCACCCCTGTTGAACTGGGCAAAGCAGCCAGACTGAGCTGCTGCCGGGCACGTTGCATGGCCGCGGCCAGCCGTTCCAGCCCCACCGGCTTGGAGAGGAAATCGTCCATGCCGGCCTGATGGCAGCGCTCGCGGTCTTCATCAAAGGCATTGGCGGTCAATGCGATGATGTGTGGCTGACGTGGCAGATTGCTCAGGCGAATGGCACGGGTGGCATCCAGCCCGTCCATTTCCGGCATCTGCATGTCCATCAACACCAGTTCCACTCCGCCCTGATTCACTCGCTCCAGTGCCTGGCGGCCGTTGCCCGCCAGTTGCACATCACGATAACCCAGCTTGTCCAGCAGCTTCAGGATCAGCTTCTGGTTCACCGTATTGTCCTCCGCCACCAGCACCGACAGCGGTTGCGTCATGTCGGGCGTCAACACCTCCGGCTGCACGGTGACAGGAGCTTCGGCTTGCGGCGCCGTCGAAATGGTCGCCACCCAGTGCACACTGAAGCAGCTGCCGATGCCCGGCTCGCTGCTGACATCGATACGTCCGCCCATGGCTTCGGCCAGGCGGCGGCAGATGGCCAAGCCCAGACCGGTACCACCATAACGACGGGTGGTGGTGGAATCAGCTTGCTCGAAAGCGGTGAAGACCTTGCCCATCTGCTCGGGCGTCATGCCGATGCCGGTGTCGCGCATGTCCAGCTGCAAATGCAGCATGTCGAACGTGTCTTCCAGCGGTGACATGGCCACCGTGATGGTAATTCCGCCCTGATGGGTAAACTTGATGGCATTGCTGAGCAGATTGCTGGTGATCTGCCGCAGGCGGGTGGCATCACCCAGCAGCCAGCAACTCCCTGCCGGCCGCTGCCAGTTGATGCTCAGGCCCGTTTCGATGGCCTTGGGTTCGAACAGGTTCACCACGCTGTCCAGCAAGCTGTACAGATTGAAGGGACGCTGCTCCAGCGTCAGCTTGCCGGCATCGATCTTGGACAGATCAAGGATGTCGTTGATCAGGGCCAGCAGCGAGCTACCACACTCCTGCAAGGTCGCGACCTGATCTCCCTGCTCGGGCGTCAACTGACTGTGCGACAACAATTCGGCCATGCCCAATACCCCATTGAGCGGGGTGCGGATTTCATGACTCATCACCGCCAGGAACTCCGATTTGGCCTTGGCCGCCATTTCGGCCTTGATCAAGGCTTCGGAGAGCTGGGCCATGCGCCATTCGACGATTTTCTCCAACTGCGCGGCCACGGTGGACAATTCGAAATTGGCGTCATACAGGGCGCGACTACGCTGCTCCAGCAGGTTTTCTGCCTCCTTGCGTGCCTGTTTTTCCCGCAGATAGCGCTTTTGGTAACGTTGCAGCTGATCCTGCAGATGGGCCAATTCCGCTTCAGTCATACCGGATGCTCCACGACGAAGCGCACTTTGCTGCCTTCGGCATTCAGTGGCTCAAGCACAATGCTGCCCTGCTCGCCAAAATGATCCAGCGCCCCCTGAATCAGCCCGCGCGCCAACGGCGCCAGACAGCGCGGCGAGCTATACAGCAACTCCAGGCGCTGCTCATCACTGCTCACCACGTTAATCTCCGGTAGCTGCGCATCCGGGTAGAGCTTTTTCACCTCCAGGTGAATGTATTTCTCGATATTGCCCAGCACGGCAAAGGCATGACTACAGCCTTCGATACTGTGCGGGTACAAGACGGCGAATCGTCCAAACAGATAATGGCCAAACCGCTCCACCAGTTGTGCCGTATCCAGGCCGCTGCGCTGTGACAGGGCGGTGATCAGCGCCAGCAGTTCGGCAAAGGGATAGGTTCCTACCGCGGTGTAAGCCCCACCGGAGGCAATGCCGGCATCCTCGATGATGTCATCGACCATGTCCTCAGAGAAAAGACCTTCAACCATTTCCAGAAACTCAGTAAATACCACGCCCTTCATGCTGTGTCCTTTCAGGAAGAATGCCGGCCAGAACCCGCAGATGGCGGCTCCTGCACTGCAAGCGCATACTGGTTTCAATGTAGAAGCCCGCCGGACAAACACCAAGTTGCACCGAATGCAGAACAGGCTGTTTCGCAGAACAGACTTGCACTGCAATGCGACTGCGGAGCAGACTGCCTCCTCCACACCACCTTGCTCGGGGAGCAGCGCAACAATGAGCCAGTCCATCCGCTTTCATGCCACCGGAACACCGGACGTATTGCAACTGGAAACCCTCAGCGTCGGCGAGCCCGGCCCGGGCGAGGTTCGCCTGCGCCATACCGCCATCGGCGTCAATTTCATCGATACCTACCAGCGCAGCGGACTCTACCCGATCCAGCTGCCAAGCGGCCTGGGTAGCGAGGCGGCCGGCGTGGTGGAAGCACTGGGGCCCGGCGTAAGCCACCTGGCCGTGGGCGACCGTGTGGCCTATGCCGGCGGCCCACTGGGGGCCTATAGCACCCGGCGACTGATTCCCGCCGCCGTGCTGGTCAAGCTGCCGGACAGCATCAGCGACGACGTGGCAGCCTGCATCATGTTGCAAGGCATGACAGTAGAATACCTGATCCGCCGCACCTTTGCGGTAAAGCCCGGCATGACCGTGCTGTGGCATGCCGCTGCCGGTGGTGTCGGCCAGATTGCCGTACAGTGGCTGCACGCCCTGGGTGTACAGGTCATCGGCACGGTCGGCTCTGCGGCCAAGGGTGAACTGGCGGCCCAACTGGGTTGCCAGCATGTGATCAATTACAGCGAGGAAGATGTGGTGGCGCGGGTACGCGACATCACCGGCGGCAAAGGCGTACCGGTGGTCTACGACTCGGTGGGCAAGAGTACATTTGAAATGTCGCTGAACAGCCTGGCGCCACGCGGCACCTTTGTCAGCTTTGGCAATGCCTCGGGCGCGGTGCCGGCATTCGAACCCCTGCTGCTGTCGCAAAAGGGCTCGCTGTTTTTCACGCGTCCCAAGCTGGCCGACTACATCGCCAGCCGCGAGGAACTGGACGCCTCGGCCCAGGCGCTGTTCGAACGTATTGCCAGCGGCGCAGTCAAGGTCAGCCCCTCCGCCAGCTATGCCCTGGCAGATGCCGCCCAGGCACACCGAGATCTGGAAGCCCGCCGCACCACAGGCTCCATCATCCTCAAACCCTGATCGCGTCCTTATCATGCAAAAACCCCGCCGGTGTGACGGCGGGGTTTTTCATATTCCACAGGGCTTCAGTTGCTGGAAGGTGCAGGGGCCAAGGCCTTGCGCACACACTCCCGCCCTTGCTGGGCGGCCGTTTCGGCACAGCTCTGCTCGGCCGCGGCCCTTTGCTCACAACGGGCCTTGTTGGCGGAATGACTGCAATCGACCGCGGGCAGGCGCTCCCGTACGCAGAGCCGGCGGGCCAGACCCTCGCTGCCTTCACAAGCCGCCTGTGCCGTTTGCAAGGCTTCACAACGTTTGGCATCACGGCTGCGCTGGCAACTGAGTGGGGGGGAATACTGCTCGATACAGGCACGACGGCCGCCGTCGGCAAGATCGGCACAACTGAGCCAGCCCTGACGATAACTGGCACACCGCTGCGGTGCCATTGCCTTGTCGCACTCCGGTGCGGCCTGCGACATGGGCGACCATGCCATGACCAGCAGCATGGCCAGAACCGCCCTGCTGCCACCACTACGCCTGCTTCCCCATACTTTGTTCAAGGCCGAGATCCTTGCCACTGGCAATGTCCGGCTACAGGGGTAGCCGGTTCATTCGTTCTGGAATTGCTCCTGGGCATTTTGCCGCTTGTCCCGCCAGAAATTCCGCTGCCCCGGCGGAGGTGCCGGGGGACGGGAGAATCCGTCCGGAGCAAAACGCCCAGGCCCACCTGGCGGGCCGGGAGGCTGCATGCCGGGTGGATGTCTGTGCTGCAAGCGACGGGCATCCTCCGGCGACAAATCACCGGCCTGCACCGCTTCTTTCAGACGCAGATTGCGCAAACGCCGGGCTTCTTCTGCCTGCTGACGCGCAGCATGCGGCGGCCATGGCGCAATACCATTTTCTGCACCATTCTGACCCTGCGCCAGCGCCGGCATGGCAAACGCCACCACCGAGGCACACAGCAAGACATAAATGGCATGGTACTTCATGGCTTCATTTTAACCTGACATTGCGCCTCCTGCCACGACGACTCACAGGTGGTCGTGACAGGACACTGGTGGATCAACAGGACAAGGCTTATTTTTCGCTGGCGGGGCGACGCATGGACGGGGCCGCCGCATCCGGCGCAATCCGCTCGCTGGCCATGGGCGACAGGCTGTCGGCCTGCTGCCCGGCCGCAGCCAGTTGGCGAGCCTCGCGAACATCAGCCCCGTTCCCGCCACGGTCGGCAGCAGGAACAAGCTGGGCAGCCGTGGACAGGATGACGGCAACGCCCAGTAAAACCAGTGGTTTTCTCATGATGGCAGTCTCCACATGCAGTACACCAGCCAAGTCTAGAAGGCGGCCTTTGCGCAAGCGTGTGCCGCATCTTACCAAATGTTAAGTTATGTGAATGCCCACGACGGCTTAACAGAAATTCATGATCACCCATCGCCGGACACGCCCGGGCGCGTTAAGCTTTGCCATCCGCATGCATACCATACGACAGCGCCGCGATTTCAAGGAAAACACCATGGAACACAACAAGATTCTCATCGTCGATGACGACGCAAAGCTGCGTGAACTGCTGACCCGCTACCTGGGCCAGCAAGGTTATGTGGTGGATACCCTGCCGGATGCGCGCGAGCTGGACCGCAAACTGGCACGCAATCGCCCCGACCTGATGGTACTGGATGTGATGATGCCGGGTGACGACGGCCTGGCCGTGGTACGCCGCCTGCGCGCCCAGGGCGAAACGGTCCCGGTCATCATGCTGACCGCACGTGGTGAGGACGTGGACCGCATTCTGGGTCTGGAGATGGGCGCAGACGATTACCTGCCGAAGCCTTTCAATCCGCGCGAACTCACCGCCCGCATCCAGTCGGTGCTGCGCCGCCATCATGCCACGCCGGCGCTGGCCGCCCGCCATGAATCCGACGAAATCATCGAGTTTGGCGACTTCCAGCTCAATCTGGGCCGCCGTGAACTGCAAAAAAACCAGCAGGCCTTGTCGCTGACCACCGCCGAATTTGCCGTACTCACCGTACTGGCGACGCATCCGCGCCGGCCGCTTACCCGCGAACAGTTGATGGAGATGGCGCTGGGCAAGGGCAATGGCGAATCGCTGGACCGCAGTATCGATGTGCATATTTCCCGTCTGCGCAAAACGCTGGAAGGTGGCGACAGCCCACTGCGCTTCATCCAGACGGTATGGGGTTATGGTTATGTTTTCGTCCCCGATGGCAACGAACGGGAGTAAGCCGTGCTGCGACGCATTACCGGTTCCCTGCTGTTTCGCCTGATCATCCTGGTGGTGGTGGTGGTGGTGACAACCCAGATCGTCACCGTGTACATCGCCGCCGGCGAGCGCCACAAGCTGATGGACAAGCAGCTGTACGCCCAGGTGGTGGATACACTGGCGTTTCTGGAGGGCTCGATGGAAAACATGAGCCCCGCCCAGCGCAGCGCCTTTCTGGCCAACTATAACCGCCCCGGTCTGCCACGACTGCTACCGCAGGAGGCGGCCGGCAAGCAGCAGTTCGACAAGGAACTGCCCCGGGTGGCCAACAGCCTGCTGAGCCGGCTGAGCAAGGGGCTGGACGATTCGGTGCAGGGCTATATGGTGCGTCGCGAAGACCGCAACGAACTATGGGTCAACCTGCATGTGCTGGACACCCCGTACTGGCTGGTGATTCCCTTTGGCCGCTATAGCGACCGCCCCATCTACTCGTTGATGCAGGCCGCCCTGCTGGCTACCTTGCTGGCCACCCTGCTGGCCTCGCTGGTGGCCTGGCGCATTACCCGCCCCATCGGCAAGGTGGTGGTGGCCTCGCGCGAACTGGCCCGCGGCAACATGCCGTTGGCACTGAAGGAAGATGGCCCGCGCGAGCTGGCCGCACTGGCGCGTGGCTTCAACCACATGGCCAGCGCACTGGACAGCGCCGCCCGCGAACGCCGGTTGATGCTGGCCGGGCTGTCGCATGACCTGCGCACCCCGCTCACCCGGCTGAAGCTGATGCTGGAACTGCAGGAAGCCAATGCCGACACCCCGGACATGCTGGCCGATATCGACGAACTGTCGCGCATCGTGCGCCAGTTCATCGACTTTGCCCGGGCCGAGGAATCCGCCCGGCTGGAACCGGTGGCGCTGGCCGAACTGGCCGACAGCGTGGTGGCGCGCTTTGGCCGCAGCGGGCTGGATGTCACGCTGCAGCGACAGGCCGAGCCGGAGTTGCAGGCCGATGCGCTGGCGCTGGAGCGGCTGCTGTCCAATCTGCTGGAGAATGCCCGTCGCTACGGTAAACCGCCCATCAGGGTGGAGATCGCCCAGCGCGACGGCATGGCCGAACTGAGCGTGATCGACTACGGCAGCGGCATTCCGGCCGCGCTGCGGGAAGCCGCACTGGCCCCGTTCGAGCGGCTGGCGGAACATCGCGGCACCGATGGCGGCAGCGGCCTGGGCCTGGCCATCGTGTCCCGCGTGGTGAAACAGCACCACGGCCAGCTGCAATTTGCCGATGAGGCCGATGGCGGCTTCCGGGTGCGTATTCTGCTGCCGCAGGATAAGGCCCCGCCCGCAAGCGCCTGAATCAGCAGGCGGCGCGGGTTCTTACACACCGCGCCGCCACCCCAGCAGCAACACCCCGCCCAGAATCAACACGCCACCCAGCACCATCAGCAGCCCCACCGGCTCGCCCAGCAGCATCGCGCCCCACAACACACCAAATACCGGCACCAGGTAAGTGACACTGCTGGCGCGGGTCGCCCCCAGGCTGTCGATCAGCCAATAGAAAATCAGGTAAGCCAGAGAAGTACTGGCCACGGCCAGCAATAGCACCGCCCCCCATACCGTG
Source organism: Aquitalea sp. (assembly GCA_019232735.1). Classification (GTDB taxonomy): domain Bacteria; phylum Pseudomonadota; class Gammaproteobacteria; order Burkholderiales; family Chromobacteriaceae; genus Aquitalea. Next base: position 9,974 of record JAFANL010000072.1, read on the forward strand.
CTGGAGGGGGCATGGGCCGGCAGGTTCAGCAAAGCCAGCGGCGTCACCAGCACGGCGCCACTAAACAGGCTGCCCGTGGCCGTAACCAGCGATGGCAGGCCCGGCAGCCAGCGCTTGGCCATATGGCCGGACCAGCCATAGCAGGCCGTCGCCCCCAGCATGGCCAGCACCGGCAACAAGGACTGCACGTCAAAAGCCGCGCCACGCCCCAGCATCAACACCAGCACCCCCGCCAAGCCCAGCGACAGGCCGGCCGCACGCGGCAAGCTCATGCGCTCACCCGCCAACGGCATGGCCCACAGCGCCGTCATCAAGGGGGTGGTGGCATTCAGAACCGAAGCCACGCCAGCCGGCAGACTGAGGCTGGCCCAGGCGATCAGGCAGAACGGCAGTGCCGACAGAAACACCCCTACCACCGCAATCCGTAGCCAGTGCTGCCGCCACAATGGCAAACCACCACGCCACAGCAATACCGGCAGCAACACCAGCGAGGCCAGTACCAGCCGCAAGGCAATCAGCGCAAATGGCCCCAGCTCGGGAACAGCCACCCGCATGAACAGAAACGAGCCACCCCACAAGGCTGCCAGCAACACCAGACCTGCCATTTCGCGATTCATGTCTTCCCCCTGTTGTCATGTGGGCCAGCATAAGTGGCCGCAGGCGATACTGCACCCTGTTTATTGCGCGCTAATTCCGATGCGCCGCGCAACTAGTTCCAGTGGAGAATAGCCAGCCCTCCAGCCGCCACGCACACTGGACACTCCCCCTTGCCGAGTGCCCGATCCATGGACATCCCCGATTTCAACGCACTGCTGGCCGCCGCCCGCCAGCAAGCCGAACCACAGCATCTGCTGATGGTGTTTACCAAGGCCGTGCTGCATGACGACCACCAGCCGCAGGAAGCCGAGCGCTTTGCCCGTGGCGAAGGCGGCATCCTGCTGCCCATCATGTGTCTGGACCGCGCCGCAGGCGAGCTGGTGGATTTTGCCAGCCTGCAGGCCGAATCCGCCCGCATGGGCGAGCCGTGGCGGATCATGTTTGTGGCCTGTCTGGATGGCAAGGCTGGCCAACCCCCTGCAGCGGCCGATATCGAAGCGGCGCTCAAGCGCATGATCCAGACCATCCAGACCGGTGGCGATGTGTCGCGCTACCTGGCATTTGACACCAGGGGCGAGCCGGTCCGCTTTCACTGAGCAGCCACGCTGCCAGCCATGGCACAAGCCGGCACCGGACGCTAAGCTGAAGAACCCTGTGCGACCCGATTCCACATCCGGTCGCACAGCGTCTGTCCTCAGCCACGCCCGCCGGAGCCCGCATGAACCTGTCCCTGCTCAGCCGCTATGCCTTTTTTGTCGCCTGTATCCTGTTCAGCCTGATCGGCCTGGCCCTACACCAGATCGAATGGCTATGGCCCTTCACCCTCACCGCCATCGCACTCAGCCTGTTGGGCGTGCTGGATCTCACCCAAACCCGCCACGCGGTACGGCGCAATTACCCGGTGCTGGGCAATATCCGCTACCTGGTGGAAGCCATCCGCCCGGAAATCCGCCAGTACCTGCTGGAGGCCGATGGCGAACAACTGCCCTTCTCACGTGACCAGCGCTCACTGGTGTACGCCCGCGCCAAGAACACCCAGGCCGACAAACCCTTCGGCACCATGCTGGATGTCTACGGCAGCGGTTTCGAATTCATCAGCCACTCCATTCGCCCGGCTCCGCGCAGCGACCCGGCCGGCTTTCGCATCGACATCGGCGGCCCGCAATGCCGCCAGCCCTATTCCACCTCAGTGTTCAATATTTCGGCCATGAGCTTTGGCGCCCTCAGCGCCAA
>JAFANL010000084.1 GCA_019232735.1 Aquitalea sp.
GGCACTGGATCTGCACAGCGTCGTCAGCCGCATCAGCCTGTAAGGAAACACCCTTCATGAAAAGACTGTGGAAATTGCTGCCGGCCGCCCTGCTGGGCTGGGGACTGAGCAACCTGGCCAGCGCAGTGGAACTGAACATCGGCTATCAGAAAAGTGCCATCAACCTGCTGTCGCTCAAGGCGCAGGGCACGCTGGAAAAGCGTCTGAAGCCCTTGGGCGTGGAAGTGAAATGGTATGAATTCCAGGCCGGCCCGCCCATTCTGGAGGCCATCAACGCCGGCAGCCTCAGCATCGGCATGACCGGCGATTCGCCACCGGTCTTTGCCCAGGCGGCCGGGGCTGACATTGTTTACATCGGCCAGGAACCTGCCAAGCCGGCCTCCTCGGCCATTCTGGTGCCAGAGAACTCGCCGCTGCACAAACTGGCCGACCTCAAGGGCAAGCGCATCGCCTTTACCAAGGGGTCCAGCGCCCATTATCTGGTGGTCAGCGCGCTGGCCAAAGCGCACGTCGCCTACCAGGACATCACACCGGTCTACCTGACGCCCTCGGAAGCCCGTGCCGCGTTTGAGCGAGGCAATGTCGATGCCTGGGCCATCTGGGACCCTTACTATGCGGCCGCCGAGAAGGCTGGTCATGTGCGGGTACTGGCCAATGGCAAGGGCCTGAGCAGTAACAACACCTTCTATCTGGCGGCACGCAAGTTTGCCAGCGCCAATCCGCAGGTGATCGACATCGTGTTCAAGAGTCTGACCGAAAACAGCCGACAACTATCGGGCGACACCAAGCGCATTGCCGCCACGCTGTCGACCTATTCCGGACTGGATGCCACGACCTATGAGGGTGTGCTGAGCCGCCACCCGGATTACAGCGTCAACTACCTCAAGCCGCAGGTACTGGCCGAACAGCAAAAAGTGGCTGACGCGTTCTACGCACTGGGACTGATCCCCAAATCCATTCAGGTCAAGGACGTCGCCTGGCATCCGGCCAGTCGCTAAAGAGGTAATGACATGCAGGTTTTCTGGTTTTTCCCCACTCATGGCGATGGCCGCTATCTGGGTAGCGCCGAAGGCGCCCGTACCGTCGATCATGATTATCTGGCGCAGATTGCCCGTGCGGCTGACACCCTGGGCTTTGATGGCGCACTGATTCCCACCGGCCGCTCTTGCGAAGACCCCTGGGTCACTGCCGCCAGCCTGATCCCGCATACCCGGCGGCTGAAATTCCTGGTGGCGGTACGCCCCGGCATCATGTCGCCCACCGTGGCGGCACGCATGGCTGCCAGCTTTGATCGCCACTCCAACGGCCGCCTGCTGGTCAATGTGGTGGCCGGTGGCGATCCGGTGGAACTGGCCGGCGATGGCAGCTGGCTGCAACACGATGAACGCTACGAAGCCGCCGCGGAATTCCTCACCATCTGGAAAGGGGTGATGGCCGGCGAAAAAGTGGACCTGGACGGCAAGCATATTCAGGTCAAGGACGCCCAGTTGCTGTTCCCGCCGGTCAGCAAACCCTGGCCCCCGCTCTATTTCGGCGGCTCGTCCAGTGCCGCTCACGATCTGGCCGCCGAACACGTGGAGGTCTACCTCAGCTGGGGCGAACCGCCAGCCGAGGTGGCACGCAAGATTGCCGATGTGCGCCAGCGCGCGGCACGACACGGCCGTAGCGTGCGTTTCGGCATCCGCCTGCATGTCATCGTGCGGGAAACCAACGCCGCCGCCTGGGCAGCGGCAGATGAGCTGATCAGCAAACTGGACGACGCAACCATCGCCAATGCCCAGCGCACCTTGTCACGCGCAGATTCGGAAGGCCAGCGCCGCATGGCCGCCCTGCACGGCGGCCAGCGTGACAAGCTGGAAATCTCGCCCAATCTGTGGGCCGGCATTGGTCTGGTACGCGGCGGTGCGGGCACGGCACTGGTGGGCGATGGCCCCACCGTGGCGGCACGGATGCAGGAATATGCCGACCTGGGCATCGATACCTTTGTGTTCTCCGGCTACCCGCATCTGGACGAAGCCTACCGCGTGGCGGAATTGCTGTTCCCCCACCTGCCGGGCAAGGGCAAGGCGGCCTCGGCAGCCGGTTTCTCCAGTCCGGTTGGCGAAATCATGGCCAATCAGCACGCCCCGGCAGCAGCAGCTGCCAGTTAAAGGAAACCACCATGTCCCGCCCCATCCTTTCATCAATTGGCCAGCGCCTGCTGCCCTGGCTGGTGCCGGCGCTGATCGTGCTGCTCTGGCAGCTGTTCGCCAGCGCCGGCTGGCTCAACAGCCGTGTCCTGCCCGCGCCCTGGCATGTGCTGCAGGCTGGCTGGAATCTGACCATCAGCGGTGAGCTGGCCCATCATCTGTGGGTGAGCTTTGGCCGCGCCGGCATCGGCTTTGGCATTGGTGCCAGCCTGGGCTTGCTGCTTGGCTTGATCAGCGGGCTGTCCCGGCTGGGCGAAACCCTGCTGGACACCACCTTGCAGATGCTGCGCAACATCCCGCCGCTGGCCATCCTGCCGCTGGTGATCCTGTGGTTTGGCATCGACGAAACCGCCAAGCTGTTCCTGGTGGCCTTTGGCACCCTGTTTCCGGTTTACCTGAACACCTGGCACGGCATCCGTACTCTGGACCCCGGCCTGCTGGAAATGGCCCGCAGCTACGGCTTGCGCGGTTGGGCGCTGTTCCTGCACGTTATCCTGCCCGGTGCGCTGCCCAGCATCATGGTCGGCATCCGCTATGCCCTGGGCATTGCCTGGATCATCCTGATCGTGGCGGAAACCCTGGCCGCCAACAGCGGCATCGGCTATCTGGCAGCCAATGCCCGCGAGTTCCTGCAGACCGACATCGTCGTCCTGTCCATCCTGCTTTATGCCTTGCTGGGCAAGGGTGTGGACCTCAGCGTGCGCTTGCTGGAGCGCCGACTGCTGGCCTGGCACCCGGCCTTGCAAGCACAACAATGAACCGGAGCGCACATGAAACCGGATGACCGCCCCCTCACCCACGATATCCAGCTGCACCAGCTTGAGCGCCGCTTTGGCCAGCGCCAGGTCTTGCATGCCATCAACCTGCACATTCCGCACGGCCAGTTTCTTGCCGTGGTAGGCCGTTCCGGCTGCGGCAAAAGCACCTTGCTACGGCTGCTGGCCGGGCTGGATCAACCCGACGGTGGCCAGCTACAGATCAACCCGGCCACGCGCACCCGGCTGATGTTTCAGGATTCACGGCTGCTGCCATGGAAAAGCGTGCTGGACAATGTGGCGCTTGGCCTGCCCGCCGTCGAGCGGCCGCGGGCACTGGCAGCCCTGCGTGAAGTAGGACTGGAAGATCGTGCTGCGGAATGGCCTGCCCGTCTGTCTGGCGGGCAGCGACAACGCGTGGCGCTGGCCCGTGCACTGGTACATCAGCCGCAACTGCTGTTGCTGGATGAGCCGCTGGGCGCACTGGATGCCCTGACGCGGCTGGAAATGCAATCGCTGATCGAATCCTTATGGCTGGCACACGGCGGCTCTGCCGTGCTGGTGACCCACGATGTCAGCGAAGCTGTTGCCCTGGCCGACCGCGTCATCCTGCTGGAAAACGGCCGCATTGCTGTCGACCTGCCGGTCACGCTGCCACGGCCGCGCGATAGCGCACATGCCGACTTTGTCCGCCTGGAGCATTACCTGCTGCAACGCGTGTTGCAGGGACCACAAGGCCAGGAGCCGCCCGCCCCTGCCTCCGAACAATCCATCGACTTTGCCCGCTTGCACTGGGCACTTTGACGCAACCCACTATCAGGAGCACCCCATGTCCATCAAATCCATCAATGTACGTAACCAGTTCAAAGGCGAGATCAAGGAGATCATCGAAGGCCCGGTCTTGTCCGAAGTGGACGTTCAGACCGCATCCGGCATCGTCACCTCGGTCATCACCACCCGTTCGGTCAAGGAACTGGGGCTGAAGGTCGGTTCCGAAGTCATTGCCTTCGTCAAATCGACCGAAGTTTCCATCGCCACCTTGTAAACAGGTCAGGTAAACCGGCCAGCTGTCGCACCCGGCAACGCCACTTGTCGTTGCCGGACCGCACTTTTCCAGCCTCCACGGTCAACTGGCCTGCCTGGGCAGCCCGCCACATGCCATTCGCCTGTAATGTCTTGCCATCCAGGCTCACATTGCCAGCCATTCAAATGCCTCCTGGCACTTTCCTTGCCATAACAGTGACTTGCGCCGGAATGTTTCGGGCTGTGCCGCTTCACATTCCAGACTGACAGATAACTCCCCTCGGCAGATTCATTTTCACCGTACATCCATATTTAATGCCAACGCCGTAAATGTCCTACCCTTTCAGATGGCGTGCATTCCTTTGCAGCTTGCAGCAAACGCCGCCCACATATCCATTCA
>JAFANL010000211.1 GCA_019232735.1 Aquitalea sp.
ATCGGCATCCAGGACATCCTGGAGGTCGTGGTCAGCAAGATTCCGCCGCCGGAAGGTAATCCGGATGGCCCGCTCAAGGCGCTGATCATCGACTCCTGGTTCGACAACTATGTCGGCGTGGTGATGTTGGTGCGCGTCAAGGACGGCCAGGTACGCCCCAAGGACAAGATCAAGTTCATGGCCACCGGTGCCGAGCATCTGGTGGAGCAGGTGGGGGTGTTCTCGCCCAAATCGGTACAGCGCGAAGTGCTGAATGCCGGCGAAGTAGGCTTCATCATCGCCGGCATCAAGGAATTGAAATCGGCCAAGGTGGGCGACACCATCACCCTGATGAAGACGCCGGCCACCGAGCCGCTGCCGGGCTTCAAGGAAGTACAGTCGCAGGTGTTTGCCGGTCTGTATCCGGTGGAAAGCCATGATTACGAAGCACTGCGTGATGCACTGGAAAAGCTGCAGCTGAACGATGCCTCGCTCAAGTTCGAGCCGGAAGTATCACAGGCGCTGGGCTTTGGCTTCCGTTGCGGCTTCCTGGGCCTGCTGCACCTGGAAATCGTGCAGGAGCGTCTGGAACGCGAGTTCGACATGGACCTGATCACCACGGCGCCGACCGTGGTGTACGAGCTGGTGCTCAAGGATGGCAGCATCATCCAGGTGGAGAACCCGTCGCGCCTGCCGGATCCGGGCAAGATCGAGGAAATCCGCGAACCCATCATCACTGCACACATCCTGGTGCCGCAAGACTATGTCGGCGCGGTGATCACCCTGTGTACCCAGAAGCGCGGCGTACAGCGCAATATGCAGTATCTGGGCCGTCAGGTGATGCTGACCTACGATATGCCGATGAACGAAGTGGTGATGGACTTCTTCGACAAGCTCAAGTCCACCAGCCGTGGCTATGCTTCGCTGGATTACGAGTTCAAGGAATTCCAGTGCGCCGATCTGGTCAAGCTGGACGTGCTGGTGAACAGCGAGAAGGTGGATGCGCTCAGCCTGATCGTGCACCGTGCCTCCAGCGTGTATCGTGGTCGCGAACTGGTATCCAAGATGCGCGAGCTGATTCCGCGCCAGATGTTCGATATCGCTGTGCAGGCGGCCATCGGCGGGCATATCATTGCCCGTGAAACGGTCAAGGCGCTGCGCAAGAACGTGCTGGCCAAGTGCTATGGTGGTGACATCACCCGTAAGAAAAAGCTGCTGGAAAAACAAAAAGCCGGCAAGAAGCGCATGAAGCAGGTGGGTAATGTGGAAATCCCGCAAGAGGCTTTCCTGGCCATTCTTCAAGTAGGGGACAAATAAGTGGGCGAAAACCTGTTCTGGGTATTTACCGTGGCCGTCATTGTTGGCGGCATGCTGGTGGCGTTTGGCGGACAGCGTGAAATCGGGCAGAAGGACTGGCCGGCATCGGTGCAATGGGGCTATCTGGCCCTGGTCATCGGTGGCTTTGGCCTGCTGTCCAACTACATGAGCTTCACTGCAGTGATGCTGGTGTTCGTGCTGGTTACCGGCGTGGTATGGGCTCTGGACAAGTGGTTGCTGGCCCGGAAACGTGCCGGTGAGCCGGGACATTTTGTCGAATACTCGCGTGGTTTCTTCCCGGTCATCCTGGTGGTGTTCCTGCTGCGCTCCTTCCTGGTGGAGCCCTTCCAGATTCCCAGCAGCTCCATGCGCCCGGGGCTGGTGGTGGGTGACTTCATTCTGGTCAACAAGTTTGCCTATGGCATCCGCGTGCCGGTGCTGAACAATGTGGTGGTGCCGGTGGGCAAGGTCAGCCGTGGCGATGTGGTGGTGTTCAACTACCCGCCCAACCCCAAGGTGAACTACATCAAGCGGGTCATCGGTGTGGCAGGCGATGTGGTGGAATACCGCAACAAACGCCTGACCATCAACGGCAAGGCCGTGCCGGACGAGAAGGATGGTACCTACGAGTATCTGGAGCAGGGCATGAGCATCATCCATAACGACCAGTTCAAGGAAGTGATGGATGGCAAGTCTTACCGCGTGCTGAATATTCCGGAAGCGCCCGTGGTGGCGCTGGGGCAGGTTGCCGACTTCCCGGCGCGTGACCAGTGCCAATATGATGAAAACGGTTTTGTCTGCAAGGTACCGGCCGGTCATTACTTCATGCTGGGCGATAATCGCGACAACAGCCTGGATGGTCGCTACTGGGGGTTTGTCGAGGACCGCCTGATGGTGGGCAAGGCTTTCCTGATCTGGATGAACTTCAGCGCACTGTCCCGTATCGGTACGGTCATTCATTGATGGCATTTTGTGGCAAGGGGACTCTCATGCAGCGTCAGCAAGGTTTGTCAGTCATTTCTGTACTGTTCATCATGCTCATCGTCGGAGCCTGCTTCCTGTTGGCCGGCAAGGTGCTGCCGGTGTACAACGAGTATGCCGAAGTACGCAAGGCGGTGACGGCCCTGGCTGGCGAGACCGGCAAGGGGGAAACCGAGCTGCGCCGTGAATTCATGAACCACGCCATGGTGGGGGATATTTCGTCGATCAAGCCGGAAAACCTCACCATCATCACCACCGCCAACTCGGTATTCGTGCGTGCAGCCTATCGCCGCGAAGTGCCTTTGTTTGCCAATGTCAGCCTGGCTTTCGATTTTGATACCCAGGCTGGACAGACACCTCAGTAACTACAGTGACCCAAGTTGAAATCCGATTCCGGCGCCTGTCCCAGGCGCTGGATTATGCATTCCAGAAGCCCGATCTGCTGCGCCAGGCGCTGACACATCGCAGCTTTGCTGCCTCCAATAACGAGCGTTTCGAATTCATTGGCGACAGCATCCTCAATTACACCGTGGCGCGCATGCTGTTTGACCAGTTTCCGCGCCTGAGTGAAGGCGAGCTGTCGCGCTTGCGTGCCAATCTGGTCAACCAGAATACCCTGGCCGAAATCGCCCACGAACTGAAGCTGGGGGATTATCTCTACCTGGGTGAGGGCGAGCTCAAGAGTGGCGGCTTCAACCGCCCGTCCATCCTGGCGGATGCGCTGGAGGCGACTTTTGCCGCCGTCAGCTTTGATGCGGATTTCCAGAGTGCCGAACGGGTGGTGCGCCGCCTGTATGAAACACGCGTGGCCGCCATCGACCCCACCAAGCATGCCAAGGATGCCAAGACCCGTCTGCAGGAAGCCCTGCAGGCGCGCAAATGGCCCTTGCCCAAATACCGCATCCAGACCCAGACTGGAGAAGCCCACGAGCAATGGTTCAAGGTCGTGTGTGACCTGGGCGAACTGATGATCGAATCCAGTGGCGAGGGCGGCAGCCGCCGCGCCGCCGAACAGCAGGCCGCTGAAGCCGCACTGCTGCTCCTTGAACAGAAACTGGCCACAGGCAAGAAACATCCATGACCGAACACGCATACCATTGTGGCTTTGTCGCCATCGTAGGCCGCCCCAACGTGGGCAAGTCCACGCTGATGAACCATCTCATCGGCCAGAAAGTCAGCATCACCTCGAAAAAGGCGCAGACCACCCGTCACCGCGTCAATGGCATTCATACCGAAGACAATGCCCAGTTCATTTTTGTCGACACGCCGGGTTTTCAGACCTTTCACAAGGGCGCGCTCAACGAGACGCTGAACAAGAGCGTCAAGGATTCGCTGGGCAGCGTGGATTGCGTGCTGTTCATCCTGGAGGCCATGCGCTGTAGCGCCGCCGACCGTGAAGTGATGGCATTGCTGCACAAGCACACCCCGGTGATCCTGGTGATCAACAAGCTGGACAAGGTCAAGGACAAGCTGCTGTTGCAGGAATTCATCGATGGCGTGCGCGCCGAATTCCAGTTTGCCGATTGCGAAGTGGTCAGCGCCAAGCACGGACAGCGTCTGTCGGAACTGCTGGACAAGGTACGCCCGCATCTGCCGGAGTCCATGCCGCTGTATCCGGAAGACATGGTGACCGACAAGAGCGAGCGCTTCCTGTCGGCCGAAATCGTGCGCGAAAAGTTGTTCCGCTACCTGGGTGAAGAGCTGCCCTACGAAATGAATGTGGAAGTGGAGATGTTTGAAATGGACGGCGCGCTGCGTCGCATTCACATCGCCATTCTGGTGGACAAGGAAAACCAGAAGCCCATCGTCATCGGCAAGGGTGGCGAGAAACTGAAAAAGATTTCCACCGAAGCCCGTCTGGACATGGAAAAACTGTTCGATGGCAAGGTATTCCTGCAAGTCTGGGTCAAGGTCAAGTCCGGCTGGGCCGATGATGTCCGCTTCCTGCGGGAATTCGGCCTGAACTGATGTCCGCCAAGTTGCCGCAGCCGCCTTACTGGGCGGTGATTTTCTCCTCGCAGCGCACGGATGGTGAGCAGGGGTATGCCGCGATGGCCGACCGCATGTTGCGGCTGGCCGAAGTGCAGCCCGGCTATCTGGGTGCGGAAAGTGCCCGTGATGCAGCCGGCTTCGGCATCACCGTATCCTACTGGGACAGCGTGGAAGCCATTGCCGCCTGGCGGCACTATGCCGAGCACCTGGTGGCGCAAAAGCTGGGCCGCGACGTGTGGTATCAATATTTCTCGCTGAAAGTGGCCCGCGTGGAGCGGGCACATGAATCAGCCGGGAGCGCTGGCGCATGAGCCAGCAAGCCAGGGTAGACCGCCAGCCGGCCTATCTGCTGCATGCCCAACCCTATCGGGAAACCAGTCTGTTGGTCGAAGTGCTGACACCGCAACATGGCCGCTTCACCATGGTGGCGCGCGGTGCGCGCCGTCCGCGGGCGGATGTCCGTGGTGTACTGCTGCCGTTTCAGCCCTTGACCCTGTCCTGGTTTGGCAAGGGTGAAGTACGGACCCTGCATACCGCGGAGTGGAATGGTGGCGTGCCGCAATTGTCCGGTCTGCGCTTGGTCTGCGGCTTCTATCTGAATGAACTGCTGATGAAGCTGACGGCGCGCGATGACGCCGAACCGCGTGCCTATGCCGTGTATGACCAGGCGGTGCGGGCACTGGCCGTGACCGACTCGCTGTCCAGCGTACTACGGCGTTACGAGCTGCGGCTGTTGCAGGCTCTGGGCTATGCCGGGCGCTTTGCCACCGACCAGCATGGCGTGCCGCTGGATGCGGAGGCAAGCTACCTGTGCCGTGGTCTTGCCCTGCCGGAACGTGATGCGGGGATGGTCGAGGAGGGGCGCTGCGTGCGTTTGCCCGGTGCCGCCTTGCTGGCCATCGAGGCGGATGACTATGTGGCCGTCAGTACCCGTCGTGCGGCCCGCAGCCTGCTGCGGGTGTTGTTGACCGAATTGCTGGGCGAGGCGCCATTGGCCTCGCGTGAACTCTTGCAGGCCATTAACGCCATTGCTGATTGAAGCCTGCGTAACAGGAGCTGAACATGATTTTGCTTGGTGTGAATATCGATCACGTTGCCACCCTGCGCCAGGCGCGTGGCACCCGCTACCCCAGCCCGGTAGAGGCTGCCCTGGTGGCGGAAACCGCCGGTGCCGACCTGATTACCCTGCATTTGCGTGAAGACCGCCGCCATATTCAGGATGCGGACGTGGTGGCCATGCGCCAGGTCATCAAGACCCGCATGAACCTAGAAATGGCGATGACGCCGGAAATGCTGGCCAATGCCTTGGCAGTAGCACCGGAGGACGTATGCCTGGTGCCGGAAAAACGCGAAGAAGTCACCACCGAAGGTGGTCTGGATGTGCTGGGTCACTATGCCGATGTCTGCCATTACACCGAAACCCTGCAGCAGGCCGGAATCCGGGTGTCCATCTTCATCGACCCGGACCGCGCCCAGATCAGCAAGGCCTATGAGGCCGGTGCCCGTGTGATCGAACTGCATACCGGTGCCTATGCCGATGCCGTGCATGCTGCCGAACGTGAGGCCGAACTGGCGCGTATCCGCGGTGCCGCGGCTTTTGCCGCCGAGCTGGGCATGGTGGTGAATGCCGGTCACGGACTGAACTATCACAACGTCAAGCCGATTGCCGCCATCCCGCAGATCACTGAACTGAACATCGGCCACGCCATCATCGGCCAGGCGGTGTTTGTCGGCCTGGATCGTGCCGTGCGCGACATGAAGGCGCTGATGCAAGAAGCGCGTAAGGCCTGAAACATGGCAGGAGGGGCGGGCGCATGATCTACGGCATCGGTACCGATATGGTGGAAATCGCCCGTATGCAGGGCCTGCTGCAGCGCTGGGGTGACAAGGCCGGGCGACGTATTCTGGCCGAGTCGGAAATGGCAGGCTTCCTGCAGGCAGTGGATCAGGCCCGTTTCCTGGCCAAGCGTTTTGCGGTCAAGGAAGCCTTGTCCAAGGCGGTGGGAACGGGCGTGGTGGCGCCGGTGCTGCTGACTGCCATTGCGGTCAGCCATGACGAACTCGGTAAGCCACAGCTGGTCTTCTCCCCTGAGTTGCAGGCTTTCCTGCAGCAGCGCGGCATCGTGCGCAGCCATGTTTCCATTACGGATGAGCGGGAACACGCGCTGGCCTTTGTGGTGCTGGAGCAGGCCTGATCAGGCCTGTTCCGGTGCAAGAATCAATAGCGGGGGCGCGAGCCCCGCACTGTCTGGAGAATCTGCCATGCAAGCCTTGTCGCTGCAACGTGGCCCGGTGATGGTCGATGTGGCCGGCCTGAGTCTGACCGAACAAGAAAAAACACGCCTGCGTCATCCGCTGGTGGGTGGTGTCATCCTGTTTCGGCGCAATTTCCAGGATATCGAACAACTCAAGGCGCTGACGGCGGAAATCCGCAGCCTGCGCAGCCCGGCGCTACTGATTGCGGTGGATCATGAAGGCGGCCGGGTGCAGCGCTTTCTGGCCGGTTTCACCCGACTACCCCCCATGAGTGTGCTGGGTGCCTTGTGGCAGCAGGACGAGGCAGCTGCACGTGCGGCCGCCGAGAATGTCGGCACGGTGCTGGCGGCCGAATTGCGTGCCTGCGGCATCGACCTGTCCTTCACGCCGGTGCTGGA